>JAGDBE010000057.1 GCA_017959195.1 Clostridia bacterium
AAAGATGATAATTATTTACACGCGTTAATTTTTTTATAAAAAAACGTAAAAAATTGTTTTCAAATCCTATAATATATGATATAATATTATATATACTTAAAAAAGGTGGTATGAAAATGAGTTTTATTGCAAATACAATCGAATACATAATTAACAGAATTTCCGCGATTACAGTATTTGACATACTCGATATAGCGATTGTATCTGTCGTTTTCTACTACATTTTTAAGTTTGTAAGAGACAGACGCGCGGGCAAACTTGCCGTGGGAATAATTTTCATACTTGCGCTTCTTCTGATAAGCAACGTTTTCAACATGTATGCTCTGAACTTTTTGCTCAGCAACGTCGTGCAGGTAGGAATCTTAGGAATTATTATCGTATTCCAGTCGGAATTCAGATATTTTCTCGAAAAAGTCGGCGGAAACACGTTTATAACGAGTATCAACAAAAAAACGGAAAAGCGTGTGCTTTCCGACGTCTTCAAGTGCATTGACGCGGTTGTTGACGCGTGCGATTCCTTCTCGAAGGAAATGGTCGGCGCTTTAATTGTGTTTGAGCGCTCCACAAAGCTCGGAGATATAATCAAAACGGGCACGGTAATCGATTCCGAGCCGTCGGAATACCTCATCAAAAACATCTTTTTCAACAAGGCGCCGCTTCACGACGGAGCGCTTGTTATCAGAGATTTCAGACTTTGCTCGGCAGGCTGTTTTCTTCCGCTCAGCGACGACGGCTCGTTAAACAGAGAGCTCGGAACGCGGCACAGAGCGGGTATCGGTATAAGTGAGAATTCCGACGCCGTTGTCGTCATCGTATCTGAGGAGACGGGAGTTATTTCGGTTGCGCTTGACGGGGAACTGACGAGAAACTACACTCCGGCGAAGCTCAAAGAGAAGCTTGTTTCGCTTATGGTTCACGAGGAAAACAAAAAGGAAAACCCGATATCCAAGAGATTCAAACGATAAAATGTGAAGGGAGAGCTTAAGATGAACGAAAAAGATACCAACAACACAAAAAAAGAGCTGGAAAACCTCACAACGACGTTTGATGAAAACGGCAATATAAAGAGAACTTCCAAAAAGAGCACGCTGCTTCCGAAAATTCTCTCGGTTTTTGCCGCAATTATTCTCTGGATGTACGTTTATCAGGCTGTTGAATATGAGGGCGTTATAAAAGACGTTCCGATTTCGTTTGAAAACTTCAACAACAATCTCGGACTCGATATCGTGAGCGGTTACGAGAGCACCGTTGACGTAACGCTGAAAGGCACGAACAATATAATTAATAAAATAACTAAAAACGATATAAGGGCCGCTGCGGACCTTTCGCAGGTTACTCAGCTCGGCGACTATACGATTCAAATAAAGATAGACCCGCCGAACGGTGCAAAAATTGTTGACCAGAGTATAACCGAAATCAACCTTTCGGTTGATAAAACAATCAAAAGCACTGTTTCCGTTCAGCCTAAACTGAATTATACCGTTCAGTACCCTTATGAAATCGGAGAGGTAACGGTAGAGCCGCAGACGATTGAGATTACAGGTCCCGAAACGGATATAGTTTCGATAGAAGCGGCGGAAGCGGAAATAAATCTCGGCAGTATCAAGAACAACGTCATATCTCAGGTGCCGCTCATTTTAAGAAACGCAAGCGGCTACGAGGTAAGCTCGAAATATATCGTTTCAAATCCGAGTACGGCTCAGATTTCCGTGTCTGTACTGAAAACGGCGGGTTACATAGTAAATCCGAATATACAGTATAACAGCGACAACTTTAATATTACGTTCCAGCCGACAAAAGTGTACGTAAAGGGTCTTGTTAACGACGTTGACGCAATAAACGAGATAACGACCGAGCGGCTTGTGATTAATTCCGCCGGCGAATTTACCGTGAAATTAAATCAAATGAGCGGACTCAAATATTACAGCAATTATAACGCACTTGAAAGCGATATTGTTTCGGAAATAACGGTAACTGCAGAAGAAAAACGCGTAGTTCTTCCCGAAAAGACCGAAGATGAAGAATGATTTCTTTGTAATCCGGAATATAAAAGTTCCGGTTTGCTTCGAATCGGCGCAGTATCACGATGAGAGTGCCATACAGAAAGCAAAAAAGAAGTATTCTTCAAAACTGGAACGAAAATTCGGCAAAGCAGACTTTTTTATATATAAAAAATCCGTCGACGCAAGAAAAACCGATGAGATATTCTTCATATATTCCGTTGCGGCAAAGCCCGAAAATGAGATTATTGCCGACTTAAATTATGAAGACGTATCGGTTGTGAATTCCGAGTACCCCGAATTTGACAAAATAAGCGTAAAACAAGGCGAAAGACCGGTTGTCGTCGGATTCGGACCTTCCGGAATGTTTTGCTCTTACGTGCTTGCGCTTGCGGGCGCAAATCCCGTAATTATTGAGCGCGGAGACAAAATCGAAGACAGAACCGACAAGGTTAAGAAATACTGGGAAAGCGGAATTCTTGACACGGAAAGCAACGTTCAGTTCGGAGAGGGAGGCGCCGGTGCGTTTTCCGACGGAAAACTCCTTTCAAGGATAAATGACAAGCTTACGGGATACGTACTAAACAAGTTCGTGGAATTCGGCGCACCGAAAGAAATTCTGTATCTTTCAAAGCCGCACGTCGGAACGGATTTGCTAAAAAACGTTGTCCGCAATATGAGAAACGAAATAATAAAACTCGGCGGCAGTTTTATGTTCAACTCAAAACTGACGGGAATAAACACATATTCTGACGGAAGCGTAAAGAGCGTTGAAATAAACGGAAATGAAACGCTCAAATCTACGGCGGTATTCTTATGTATCGGCCACAGTGCAAGAGACACCTTTTCAATGCTTATGGAAAAAGGACAAACGGTAACTCCGAAATCCTTTTCGGTGGGAGTCAGAATCGAACATCTGCAAAGCGACATAAACAGAGCGCTTTACGGAAAATATGCGGATTGCGTTGCGCTTGAAAAGGCGCAGTACACGCTTTCGCACAAAGAAAACGGACGCGCGGTATATTCATTCTGCATGTGCCCCGGAGGAATTGTTGTCGCGAGCGCTTCCGATAATAACGAAATCGTTACCAACGGTATGAGCTACTATAAAAGGGACGGAATTAACGCAAATTCGGCAATAGCCGTTTCCGTAAACGAGAGCGACTACGGCGCAACGCCCATGGGAGCGATAGAATATCAAAGAAAAATCGAAAGATCGGCATATGTGCTTGCAGGTTCTGACGGAGCATCTCCCGTTCAGACGCTTTGCGATTATATGAATTCCACTGTTTCACACGAGCCGAAAAGAATACTTCCGTCATATACGGGAAAAACGAAAATATGCGATATAAACGCGCTTTTTCCCGATTATATAAATGAAATGCTGAAAATCGGATTTTGCGATTTCGAAATGAAAATAAAGGGCTTTTCGTGCAGCGACGCGGTTTTAACGGCACCCGAAACGAGAACTTCAAGTCCTGTGAGAATAAACAGAAATGAAAATTGCGAAGCGCTGAAATCGAAAAATCTGTATCCCTGCGGCGAGGGCGCGGGATATGCGGGCGGAATTACAAGCGCCGCGGTTGACGGCATAAAATGCGCAATTTTCTACCTCAAAAAAATATCGGAGTAAATATTATGAACGCAAAAGCATACGTAATCGAATGTTCAGGCAAAACGGCAAAAGTAAGTGTTATAAGGAGAACTGCCTGTGATTCCTGCGCTTCCTGCGCACAAAAGGATGCATGCCACGCGGAGCTTTTGCTTTCCGACGCAAACAAAACCTACGATATTGAAGCTGAAAACACCGTAAACGCGCAAAAAGGCGACCTTGTTGAAATTCAGTCGGAAGACAAAAAGCAGCTGGCTCTGTCGGCTCTGCTGTTTGTTGTTCCGGTTATTCTCGGCATAATTGCGTATACGATAGTGTTTTACGTTCTTAATTTTGCGGAATATGCGGTACTTTCCGCAGTCTTTGCAGTGGCGGCTGCCTTTTTCGTATGCGCTTTTTGTGCCGACAGGTATTCGAAAAAGCATATGAAATCGTATATCACAAAAATAATTGAGGAGAGCAGTAACAAAGATGCACGACAATAACAAGCGCAGCATTATCTGGAATATCGGACAGCCTGACGCAAAAAAATCGTCGGAACTTGCGAAAAAGCTCGGAATTTCCGAATTTCTTGCAAAACTTCTCGTCTCAAAGGGAATAGAAGACGCAGATGAAGCGATGAATTTCATGAACTGCGATTATATGCTTCTGCACGATCCTTTTTTGCTTCCCGATATGGATAAAGCGGCAAAACGTATACATGAAGCGATTGATAAAAAAGAAAAAATACTCATATACGGCGATTACGACGTTGACGGAATAACCTCCGTCGCGGTTTTATATTTATATTTCAAGTCGAAAGGCATTATCGCCGAGTATTATATTCCCGAGAGAATAAACGAGGGCTACGGACTAAACAAACAGGCAATAGATAAATTCGCCGAGAGCGGAATAAAATTAATAATAACGGTTGACAGCGGTATTACCGCGTTTGACGAGGTAAATTACGCAAAAGAACACGGAATAGACGTCGTTATCACCGACCACCACGAGTGCCACGAGGATTTACCGGACGCTTTTGCGGTTGTAAATCCGCACAGGAACGACAGCAAGTATCCGTTTTGCGAACTTGCGGGTGTGGGCGTTGTTTTCAAACTCGTATGCGCTCTTGAAAAGAACAAAAATTTAAGAGATTTATGTTCAAAATACTGCGATATCGTTTCTCTCGGCACGATAGCAGACGTAATGCCTGTTACGGGAGAAAACAGAATAATCGTCAAAATCGGGCTCGATAAAATTGAAAAATCGTCGAATCTGGGACTTAATGCGCTTATAGAAAGCTCGGTAAGCGTGAAAAAAACTTATAAAACAAAGAGAATTACGTCTTATACGATAGGATTTATCCTCGCTCCGAGAATCAATGCCGCCGGCAGAATCGGCGACGTAAACAAGGCGATAAAACTGCTTATTACAGAAAATCCGCAGGAAGCCGAAAATATAGCCGACTACCTCTGCGCGCTCAACCGCGAAAGGCAGCTTGTGGAAAACCTTATTTTCGAGCAGGCGGTTTCCAAAATCGAAAGCGACGGCAGCTACGCCGACGACAAGGTGCTTGTTCTGACGTCAGATACGTGGCATATAGGCGTTATCGGAATCGTCGCTTCGAAAATCACGGAAAAATACGGACTTCCGTCAATACTCATATCATTTGACGGAGACGTAGGAAAAGCGTCCGGCAGAAGCATTAAGGGCTTCAATATAAACGAAGCCATATCGCAGTGCAAGGATCTTGTGATTAAGTACGGCGGACACGAGCTTGCGGCGGGGCTTTCGATTTCAAGGGAAAACGTTGACGCTTTCCGGAAAAAGATAAACGAATATGCAAAGAGCGTATTTGATTTTGAAAACGTATGCACCTATATAAACGCCGACATGGAACTTACCGGCAAAGAAGTGAGCGTAGAGAACACGCTTGAATCGTTAAAGCTT
>JAGDBE010000058.1 GCA_017959195.1 Clostridia bacterium
TCCCAGATATTCGACTGCGGGCAGTGCTTCCGCTTTGACAGAGTTGACGAAAACACCTACGAGGGCGTCGCTTCGGATAAGTACATAAAAATAACGCAGGCCGGGGACAAGCTCGTTTTATTTAATACCGACGAAAAAGAGTTCGAAAGCTTCTGGGCAGATTTTTTCGATTTGAAAACCGATTATTCAAAAATCATCAAATCGTTCAAAGGCGATAAAGTTCTTTCGGAAGCGTCAAAGTTTGCAAGCGGAATAAGAATATTGAAACAGGACAGATGGGAAGCGCTATGCTCCTTTATAATCAGCCAGAACAACAACATTCCGCGCATAAAGGGCATAATAAACAGGATGTCCGAAAAATACGGAAAAGAGATATTTGACGACGGAAAGAGGAAGTATTATTCTTTTCCCTGCGCAAAAACGCTTTATGAGGCGGGAGAAGCCGAAATATTCGCATTAAGGACAGGCTTTCGCGCAAAATATATTTACGACGCCGCAAGAACGGTGTCGCAAAATCCGCGCTTTCTCGACGAGGTGTCAGAGCTCGACACAAAAAGTGCGTCGGAAAAGCTTATTGAAATAAAGGGAGTCGGGAACAAGGTCGCCGCGTGCACGCTGCTTTTCGGCTTTGCAAGGCATGACGCGTTTCCCGTCGACGTGTGGGTAAAGCGCATACTTGAAAAGTACTATAAGCAGGACGTGCCGGATGAACTTTCGGGCGAAAACGCGGGAATCGCCCAGCAGTACCTTTTTTATTACGAAAGATGCAAAAACAACGTTTACATAAACAAATTACCCGATAAAAGCAAGGAAAAATGAGATGAAAACCGAAGAAAAAACGAGAGTTGCTTACAGATGCCCGTATTGCGGCTGTATTATTTCCGCCGACGTGAATATGTTCATGCTTGCAGGCGGCTTCAAAATGGAATGTACCGAATGCCGCAAGGCGTCGCTTGATATGAAAATGGAAAAAGACGGCAGAGTAAGGCTGTCGGTGCCGTGTCTCGTGTGCCCGCACCCGCACCCCTATACAGTGTCGTCGGAAATATTCTTTTCAAAGGATATTTTTCTTCTGTCATGTTCGTTTTCGGGGCTTGACATATGCTTTATAGGAGATAAGGACAAGGTCGAAGACGAGATAGACAGAACGGAATCCATAATTATGGATCTTATTGCTGACATGCAGGACGACGAGCAGTCGAAAAAGGAATCCGACATGCTCGTCGCCGATACAAACGTTGTAAGAGAAGTACTATTCGCGCTCGACCAGCTTTCGTCAAAAGGCGCGGTGCGCTGCGGCGAATGCAAAAGCAGGGCGTTCAAGGTTATTATAGATTACGATCAGGTAAGGGTGTGCTGTAAGGTCTGCGGCAAGGAAAAGGTGTTAAATGCGCGCAACAAATTCGATGCGAGCGCGGCAATAGACCTTGAAGAACTCATTTTATGAAATAATAGATGATTCCCCATATTACCGACGATACGCTGCCGTAAACGATAACGGGGCCCGCGATGTTGAACATCTTTGCGCCAACGCCGAGAATAAAGCCTTCGCTTTTTGCGTCGATTGCGCTTGAGCAGACGGCGTTTGCAAAGCCGGTTATGGGAACGAGCGTCCCCGCCTTCGCAAAGGACGCGATTTTGTCGTAAACGCCAAGGCCCGTAAGCATGCAGGATAAGAATATAAGGCATACCGGAATTACCGCTTTTACGTTTTCCTCGTTTGCACCGAGATATTTTGCGGCGTCTCCGATACCCTGGCCGATAATGCATATTGCCCCGCCGACGAGAAACGAGAAAAAGCAGTCTTTTGCAAGCGTTGACGAGGGCGCGTGCTTTTCGGCGTATTTTCTGTATTTTTTCTTTTCGTTTTCGTTAAGAACTCTTTTTTCCAAAATATCACGCTTTCTTTTACATTTTTTCAAAAATAGTGTAACCGAAAAGCGATAAGTTATACAAAACCATTTGAAAGGACAAACTCTATGAAAAACAACAAAGGACTTGGCAGAGGACTTGACAGCCTGTTCGCGCAAGAGCTTCCTGATTCTTTAAGCGGAAAGGAAACGGTTTTATACGTCAGGCTTTCCGATATAGAACCCGACAAGAACCAGCCGAGAAAAACTTTTGACGAGGAGACTATAAAAACGCTTGCCGAATCGATTTCGGAATACGGCGTTCTCCAGCCGCTCGTGGTGATGAACGCGGCAA
>JAGDBE010000059.1 GCA_017959195.1 Clostridia bacterium
AGTTGGACCTATTCTTGCTTGGGTTTCGCCGTTTTTACTTTACGGTTTTGGGGAATTGATAGAAACAAATTGCGAAATAGAGAGAAACACACGAAATATTGGCAAATATCAGGAAAATTATACTGATAACAGTCCAAGTAAAGAAAATAATATTTATAAATCCGAACTATCCTCTAGCACTCCATCACATTTATGGAGAGGTGCTTGTGAAATATGCGGTAAAAAAGACGTAATGCTTGTGGCGGTTAAAGTCGGAGCAAGATACAGAAACATGTGCAGCGAATGCCGTAAAAATTTTTAAATGTGGTTTTTCGCTGTTTCATAAATTTACCATACAAAAAACGCGCGCTTTTGCGTGCGTTTTTCTCTTTTTTCAAACTTTCAGGGCGGTTTCAAGGCCGCGGAACTGGAGGTTATAGAGTTCGGTATATTTTCCGTTCAGTTTCATGAGCTCGTCGTGCGTGCCGCGCTCGGTTATCTTTCCGTTCATTACGACCGCGATTTCGTCGGCGTTGCGTATGGTCGAAAGTCTATGCGCGACGACTATCGTCGTGCGGTCCTTACAAAGTTCGTCGAGCGACTGCTGGATGAGCACTTCCGCCGTATTGTCGAGCGAACTCGTCGCCTCGTCGAGTATGAGTATCGACGGGTTTTTGAGGAACACTCTTGCTATTGATATTCTCTGCTTCTGTCCGCCCGAAAGGCGCACTCCGCGCTCGCCTATCTCGGTATCGTAGCCGTGTTCGAGTGTGGTTACGAAGTTATGTATATTCGCCCTCTTTGCGGCTTCAATGACTTCCTCATCGGTGGCGTCGGTCTTTCCGTAGCGGATATTATCGGCTATACTTCCCGAGAACAGGAACACGTCCTGCTGGACTATGCCTATGCTCTTTCGGAGCGATTCCATTTTGATATCCCTTATATCTATATCGTCGACGAGAATGCTTCCGCTTCCCTCTTCGAGTTTATAGAAATTCGGAATAAGGTGGCAGATAGTCGTCTTTCCGCCGCCCGAAGGGCCTACGAGCGCGACCTTTCTTCCCTTTTCGACCGTAAACGAGATATGGTCGAGCACGTGCTGTCCCCTCGTTTCGTTTTCGCTTTCGGGATACGAGAAGCTTACGTCGCGGAATTCTATTTTTCCCTCGACTTTTTCGAGGTCCTTTGCCTCTTCCCTATCAGTTTCCTCGGGGATATCCATTATTTCAAGGAATCTTCTGAAGCCGGTTGCGCCGTTCTGAAACTGCTCCATAAACGCGATAAGCTGCTGAACCGGCGAGATAAAGAGGTTCACCGAAACGATAAACGTGGAGTAGCCCGCAAACGTTATCTTACCCGCGTACAGGAAAAGTCCGCCCGCGATAAGTATTATTACGTTAAAGACGTCGGTTATGAACGAGGTCGAGGAATGGAATTTTCCCATTGCCTGATAGGATCTTGCCGACGCTTCGACGAACTGTCCGTTTCCGACTTCGAATTTTTCAAGTTCCTTTTTGGAGTTTGTATAAGCCTTTGTTACGCGTATGCCCGTAATCGAGCTTTCAAGCGACGCGTTGATGACGGCGTTGCTCTTTCTGCGCGCCTCGAACGCTCTTCTCATGCGCCTTCTGAAATAAAAGGAAACCACCATCAGAAAAGGCACGCACGAGAATATTATGAGCGTCAGCCAGAAGTTTATCGTTATAAGGTACGAAAAGCTGAGCACTATCATTATCGAGCAGGTGAGTATGTTTTCGGGGCCGTGGTGCGCAAGCTCGCTGACTTCGAAAAGGTCGTTGGTCATACGCGTCATGATGCTTCCCGTTTCTGCGTTATCGTAAAACGAGAACGGCAGTTTTTCGAGGTGCGAAAACAGTTCCCTTCTCATCTGCGCCTGCATTTACGTGCCCACCATATGTCCCTGGTACTGTACGAAATAGCGAAGCAGCATTCGAACAACGTACAGCACAAGCACGATTAGTCCCGCAACAACTATCTCGCGGTACATCTTATTCGGAATATAATCCTTTAACATTCTGTTCGTCATAACCGGATACACCATGCCGACGACGGATATCATTATCGCGGCGAGCATATCGAGTGCGAACATGAATTTATGGGGCTTATAATATCTTACAAATCTTTTTAACATCTTTTTTTCCCGCATTTCCGTATTTTTTCAAACAAAAATATTATAAACTAGTTATTTAATTAAGTCAATACGATTTTGAAAAATAATGAAAAAAGTTTTTCATTTACGGTGCATGTTTTCTATTTACAAAAATTAATTTATATTGTATAATATATTTGAATTTCTACAAAGTTTTTTCTTATGAAAGGGCGTTTTATATGAGCAAGGAACTGAAAATGCTTGCAATCGACCTCGGCGCTTCCAGCGGCAGAGGAATCGTGGGCAAGTTTGACGGAAACAAAATCTCGCTTGAAGAAAACCACCGTTTTACAAACGACCCGGTGAATATAGGCGGCGCTTTATTCTGGGACACGTTAAAGCTATTTACCGAAATCAAGAAGGCGATTTCAAACTGCGTTCTTTCGGAGAACAAGGACATAAAGAGCATTTCCATCGACACGTGGGGCGTTGATTTCGGATTTCTGGACGAGGACGGCATGCTTATCGGAAATCCTTACAACTACCGCGACCCGCGGCTTACGCAAGCTCTTATGGAAGAGGTTTTCTCCATCGTTCCGAAAGAGGAGCTATACAAGATCACGGGCACGCAGTTTCTCAATTTCAACTCGATTTTCCAGCTCTATTCTTTCAAAAAGTCGCCCTACG
>JAGDBE010000060.1 GCA_017959195.1 Clostridia bacterium
ACATTATATCATTTATTTCGAAAATTGCAAGAAGAACCGTTTTCAAAAGAAATTTGACTTTTGCGGGGCAATAAAATATAATATAATTGAAAGAAAGTTACGGGAGGCGGAAGACATCAAAAAGATATTCAATGCTTTGCGCGCGCCCGGAATAAGCACCGGATACCTGTATTTCTACGTTCACGCGGTTCTTGAAATCGTGTGCTACGCCGCGCTTGCGCGCATTGTCGGCGACAGTTATCTTTTGTGGACGATACCGCTTCTCTACGACGCCGTAGCGTTTCTGCCGCAGGCGGTAATCGGACGGCTCAAAGACGCTTTTGCGCGCATCCCTCTCGGGCTTATCGGGCTTATTCTTCTCATTTTCGGCTTCTGGACCTTTTCGGTCGACGCGCTGCCGGGAACATACACCGAAATATTCATTCTCTCGCTCGGAAACGCGTGTCTTCACGTCGCGGGCGCCGAGGCGACGCTCCATTCGTCGTACGGAAAGCTCTCGCACAGCGCGATTTTCGTAAGCGGCGGCTCTCTCGGCGGTATCGCGGGAAAACTGCTCGGAAAGACGGGCATTCCCTTTTACTTTTTCGTCTTGCTCGCGCTTACGACGGTTCCGTTTATAATCCTTGCCGAAAAATTGCGGAAAAAGCACGAAAAAAGCGGCTCGGACTGCCGCAGTTTCAATTATCACAACCCCTCCTTCCCCGTTTTTGCGACGGTTATTACCGCGGTAATCATTGTCGCGGTGAGAAGCTACATGGGTTACGGAATCCCGACCTCGTGGAACAAAACGGCGTTCCAGACCGTCTTACTCTACGCGTTTATGTGCTTCGGAAAGGCGTTCGGAGGCGTGCTCTGCGACGCGTACGGAATAAAAAAGACGGCGCTTATCTCGATTATCGGCGCGCTGCCGTTTTTGCTTTTCGGAAACGACCTTATGATAATCTCGCTTATCGGAATAATGCTCTTTTCCATGACCATGCCGGTTACGCTCGGCGTTTTGGTTTCGGCGCTTCCCGACACGCCCGGACTTGCGTTCGGACTGACCACCGTGGGGCTTTTTTTCGGGGCGCTGCCGATATTTTTCATAAGATTTTCGGGAAATCTTTACTCAATCCTGTCAATTTCGGTTTTAAGCATACTTTGCCTTGTGGGAGCGATACTTATACTCCCTGAAAACAAAAACAAAAAACAATGAGAAAGGGTGTTTTTATGAAAAAGTTCATTCAAACCGCAGTTTTCGCATTACTCATCGGCGCATTTTCGGGCGTCTCCGCGTTTGCCGACGTTTCGGCTCCCGAAGATTTCCCGGACAAAATCGCTTCCCTTACCGCCGACAGTTTTCCGTTTATAATCATTTGCTTTGCGATTTTGCTTATCATCGCGGGCGCTATCATCATGTTCAAGCGCAAGGGAACGAAAGATATTCCCGAAGCGAAGGCAGAAAAACTTGAAATGCCCGCGCCGGCACTTTCCGCAAAGGAAATCGAGCAAAAAGCCGAGGCGGCTGCCGAGGAAATAGAAGCGGAAGCCGAGGAAGAGGCAAAGGAAGTTGAAGCGGAAGCCGAGGCGGCCGCCGAAGAAATCATTGCCGAGGCGGAAGCCGTTTCCGACGAAGTTTCGGAAATAAAAAAAGAGGTTTCGGAAGAAATATCGGAGATTAAAGAGGAAGTTTCGGAAATAACCGAACAGAAAGCGGAGACGGACAATGAAAACTAAAATTATCGTTTCGGCGCTTTTGTGCGCCTTTATTCTCTGCTTTGCAGTAAGCGCCGACATAGCGCCGTATGAATATAACAGATACGAAGCGCGGATATCAAATCCCGACGGCGCGGTAATCTACGACTACGACTTTAATCCCACCGACGCGGTCCTCTCTTACGGCGCGTCCGTTACGGTTACCGACGAGCGTTACGACGGAAAGACGGGCTTTGCGGAAGTTCTCTGCAACGACTCCTTCTTCTTTATTATAAAGAAAGACGACACTATAGAATCCGATCTTTTCAAGGAAGAAACCCCCGAAAAACCGCAGGAAAACGGTTTTCAGCGTCCCGCTCCCTCGTTTGACCGCCCGTTTGAGGAAATAAACGCGCCGAAATCCGACTTTTCGGAGATGCTGACGTGGGTTGTGATAGCGCTTCTCATCGCAAATATTGCGCTTTGCGCGATAATTCTCGCAAACACTAAGAAAAAGTAATGGAAAACGCTTATATGGCATATTCGCTTGCGGTATGCCTCGCGCTCACGCTGATTTTCGAAATATTTGCGGCGTTTTTGCTCGGCGTACGTAAAAAAGACGACTTTTTCTGTATCTTTTTCGCAAACGTCTTTACAAATCCGCTCGTTTCGGTCATTCCCTTGTACTTAAATATCCGTTACGGGCTGATTTACAGAAATATCTCGCTTGCGCTCCTTGAAATATTCGCGCTTTTTGTTGAATATCTCATATACAGGCGGTTTCTGGAATATAAAAAAATCCCGCCGTTTTTCCTGTCGCTCATATTGAACGCGTTTTCCTACACCGCGGGATTTCTTTTGGGTCCTTATATATTTTGAATAAAACAAATCCGCCGTCATAAGACGGCGGATTTTTTAACCGCAAATTGCGGTTACATCATGATTTTCTCGAAAACGAGCGTTGCCTGAATTCTGTCGCCGCCGAGCACGCCTTTGCTTCCGCCGTTTGAAGTGGTGATCGTGTGAAGACGGTAGCCTCTGCTTGCCTGCGCGTTGATGGCGGATTCAAGCTCGGTAAGGTTTCCGGAGCCCGTTCCGAAGAATTTTTCTTTCAGGGTTACCTGCAGAACAACGTACGGCAGGTCCTGTCCCGATGCCATGGAATAAGTTGACTGATCGCTGTAATTCATATGTTCGCCCTCCAAAATTTATTTTGATACTATAATTATAAACCCATATCCGCAATTTTGCAAGAGATTTTTCGGGGTTTTATTTGTTTTTTATGCCTTCAAGCACTTTCAGCAGTTCCGCAAGGAACAGAAATCCTGCTCCTCTTAAAAACGCCTTTATCAAAATGGAAAAAACGGGAATAAACAAAACTCCCATTATATTTGAAAAGGATTGGGGCAAAAAACTTACGGATATTACGGCTAACATAAACGTAACAAATCCGTACAAACATCCGCTGATAAAGGCTCCTGCCCAGCAGAAAATTGCCGACAAAAAATTAAATTCAGGCTCATATTTAGCATAAGCAGCCAGAGGATTTCCGGTATTAGATCCAACGATTATTCCCAAAACAAATCCGCCGATAAAAACTACCCATGCAACAACCGTTATTATTTTTGCAATTATGTTATTGCCTGTTTCATAT
>JAGDBE010000061.1 GCA_017959195.1 Clostridia bacterium
ATGGAATGAGCGTAAACGCTCCGTTTTCCGAAAAAACGATTAATTTGTCGGAAATATTTACGGCAAATTGTGATAATAAACTTTTCCTGTACGGCGGCTGCGGCAATATAATTGAAAAATACGCTTCCGAACATAAATTACACGCATTTGATTATTACGGCATAGAGAAACTGAAGCTCAAAAATGCACTTCTGACCGTCGAAGGCGTAATAGAAATCGCGTTAAGAGAGATGAAAAGCTCGCTTTATGAGAGCAAATGTCTTGTCGTCGGCTACGGAAGAATAGGTAAAATTCTGTCGGAAAGGCTGAAAGCCTTCGGCGCGGAAGTTTACGCGTCCGCAAGAAAGAAAGAGAAACTGACCGACGCCGAAATGAACGGAATTATTCCGGTAAAGAACGAAGAACTGCCGTCTGCCGCTGAAAAATGCAGTCTTATCGTAAATACAGTGCCGGCAAAAGTAATAGACGAAAGCGTTTTATGCAAAACAAGCGAAAACACGCTTATAATCGACGTTGCTTCAAAGCCCGGCGGAGTTGACTTTGACGAGGCGAAAAAGCGGAATATGAACGTAATATGGGCGCTTGAGCTTCCCGGGAAGACGGCTCCCGAAACGGCGGGCAGGTTTATTGCCGAAACGCTGGACGGAATAATTAAGGAAAACGCGGACTTTTTTGGAGGATAATATGATAGGATACGTAATTTGCGGTTCGTTCTGCAATTTTGAAAACAGTATAAAGGTTTTGGAAAAGACAGCGGAAAAGTTCGGGGACGTTGTTCCGATAATGTCTTACAACGCGTACAGCACCGACACGAGATTCGGAAAAGCAGCCGATTTCAACGACAGAATAGAAAAGATATGCAAAAGGAAAATCGTTCATACACTTTCGGATGCGGAGCCGCTGGGACCGAAAATAAAACTCGACTTGATGATAATATGTCCGTGTACGGGAAACACGCTTTCAAAGCTTGCAAACGGTATATACGACACTCCCGCGACCCTTGCCGCAAAGGCGCACATGAGAACGTCGCGCCCGCTGCTCATATCTCTTGCGACAAACGACGCGCTAAGCGGAAATATAGAAAACATTTCAAAGATGTACGTCAGAAAAAACGTTTTTTTCGTGCCTATGCGCCAGGATGACGTAAAGTCGAAGCCGCACAGTCTTGTATGCGATTTTTCGCTTGTAGAGGAGGCTGCGGAAAAAGCTCTTTCGGGAACGCAGATGCTTCCGCTTTTCATATAAAGAAAACCGCTGAATTTCAGCGGTTTTTTATTTTTTATTTGGTTTTGGTTATTTCTCCCGCCCGGGTAAGCGATATCTTTGTTATCACCGGTCCGATAAGTTCGTAAATAAGCGTTCCGCAAAGGATTATCGCACGGATATAAGCGCCGTTTTCCGGCACGACGCGCGTCGCGACAAGCGAAAGACCGATTGCGACGCCCGCCTGGGGCATGAGTGCGGGACCGAGGTATCTTGAAATATTTTTGCCCGCTTTGGAAATTTTTGCTCCGAACCATGAGCCGCACATTTTACCGATAACTCTGAATACGACGTAAATAATTCCGACTATTCCGACGGCGGGGATTACAGAAAGCTGAAGCTCAGCACCCGAAAGCACGAAAAACAGCATAAAAATCGGGGGAGTAAGGCCGTCCGTGAGTTTCATTATATGGTCAACCTGCGACGAGAAGTTAGCAAGTCCCGCGCCGAGCGCCATACATAAAAGACGCGACGAAAAACCGAACATATCCGCAAGGCCGACGCCGAGAAATACGAAAGCGATAGTCAGCGCAAGTCTGTTTCCGTCTTTTTTGAACCAGCGAAGCGGAATGCAGAAAAGCATACCGAGAAGGAAACCGACTATAAGTCCTCCGAAAATCTCCCACAACGGCTCAAAAAGGGAAGTCTGCAGCGAAATTTTCGCGGGGTCCTTTATCGCCTGCGCTATTGCGACGGACACGCTGAACATTGCAAGCGCCGTCGC
>JAGDBE010000062.1 GCA_017959195.1 Clostridia bacterium
CAGAAGTACAACAAAGAACCCTTTCATGTCCAACATTCGCTGACCGTGGAGGCGGTGATGAAATGGTACGCAAACGAGCTCGGTTACGGCGAGGACGCCGATTTCTGGGCGACGGTCGGTCTGCTGCACGACGTCGATTTTGAAAACTGGCCCGACGAGCACTGCAAAAAAGCGCCGGAACTGCTGTCTGAGATAAACTGCTCCGACGAAATGATCCGCGCCGTATGCTCGCACGGATACGGAATCTGCTCCGACGTCAAGCCCGAACACGAGATGGAAAAGGTGCTTTTCGCGGTTGACGAGCTTACGGGCCTTATCGGCGCCGCCGCAAAAATGAGGCCGTCGGGTAGCTGTTCGGACATGGAACTTTCGAGCTTAAAAAAGAAATTCAAGGACAGGAAATTTGCGGCGGGCTGTTCGAGAGACGTCATAACCGAGGGCGCAAATATGCTTTCCTGGGAACTCGACGACCTGCTCTCAAAGAGCATTGACGCCATGCGTTTCTGCGAAGAAAGCGTAAACAATCAGATGAAATAAAAAGAAAAAAGAGAGTTTTTAACTCTCTTTTTCATTGTTTTCTTCATCCTTTTTGTCGTCTTTGTGCTTTTGGTAATACACAAAGGAATAAATTATCGGAATCAACGCCGCAAGCGCGGTGAGAATGATAAAAATCACGAAATTGCGTAAAAACGAAGTTAAAATCGCGATAATTCCGGCAATCACCATGCAAAAGCCCGCAACCCTGTGCGTCCTGTTCCAGTTTTCCTCGTCGGAAAGCGTCCACGGAAGCCGCACGCCGAAGACGTGGTTCTGCTTTGTTTTGGGGAGAAAGTTTCCGAGAACGATAAACAGAACGCCGATGAAGATGATGCATATCATTCCCACGTCGAGATTTACTCCGAGCGCGTTTGCGTATATCGCCGTAAAGACGACGACCGACGTCAGCGGAATAATCCAGAACACGAGTTTTTTCGATTTTTCGCCGATGTTTCCGCTTTTCGGGTCGAACGACGTCAGAAACAGGCACAGCAGGTGGAGTCCGAGAAGGAAAAGAGGAATCGCAAACACCGTAAACGGCCTGCTGCTCCAGCCGTTCGCCTCGTTGTTTACGCCGAAGTGCGTCGCAACCGTTTCGGGAAGCTTTTGCCAGATTATAACGCCCAAAAGCATCGGAAGCAGCGTTATTAAAGACGTAATAATCACTCTTGCTTTGTTATTTTTGAACATTGTTTTTCTCTCCTTTTAACTGCGTCAGCCATAACATAATCTCCTCGACCACAGACGCGTTCAGCGAGTAGTAGAGGAATTTTCCGCTTCGCGTGCAGGAAATGAGCCCCGCGTCTTTGAGTATCGACAGATGCCGGGAAATCGCCGCGGGCGTAATTTCAAACGCGTCGGAAATCTCTCCCGCCGAAAGACTGCCTTTTTTCAGCTTTTCAAGAATTTCTCTGCGCACGGGGTCGGCAAGCGCCGATAACGTTTTCTGTACTCCCAAATCATCACTTCCCATAACAACGTTTAACATTTAACTTAATTGTTAAATATATTATATACCGAATTGATTCGTTTGTCAAGAGGGAAATGAAAAAAATCCTGCCGAAAGGCAGGATTTTTCAATTTTTATTAATTTCACTGCGCCGCGTCGATTATAACGCCGAAATCGAGGGCTTTAAGCGAAGCTCCGC
>JAGDBE010000063.1 GCA_017959195.1 Clostridia bacterium
TGATAAACGGACTGTTTCCGATACTTGTAAGCAAAGGAAGAATGGCGGTAATCACGTTCCACTCGCTTGAAGACAGAATAGTGAAGCACACGTTTGCGGAATTCACAAAAGGGTGCGAATGTCCGAGCGATTTTCCGGTATGTGTATGCGGCAAGAAACCCACGGGGGTAATAATAAATAAAAAACCGATAATTCCGGGCGAAAACGAACTTAAAGAAAACAGTAGATCAAAAAGCGCAAAACTCAGAGTAATCGAAAAAATATGAGGAGAATGAAAAATGACTGCTAATCTCGGTACGGAATACATAAACGAAAAGGAAGCGCAATACAATAGAAATATGAGAAACGCACGCGCGCAGTCGGCGTTGGGATCTGCCCGCGCAAACGAAGGCGCGATTTCCGGAAGTCTTGCCGACGATCTTCTCACCGCTCTCGGCAGAGAAATCGCAAGAGCGAGAAGCGAGAAGAAAAGAGCAAAGCAGAACGAAACCGTTTACAGACTCAAAAAGGTAAAGAGCGCAAAAGCGTTCCCCGTATCGATTATAGGTTATATAGCAGTATTTACGATCATTGCCGGATTTTTGGTATTGGGCAACAGCAGAATAAACGAAGCGACGCTTTACGCAGACTCGCTTAAAAGCGAAATTTCCGCTCAGAACGACAGAGCGGAAGTTCTGAACGCCGCGCTCGGTAAGAAAAACGACGCGAAATATATCGAAGATTACGCGGTAAACGTTCTCGGAATGGTTAAGTCCGCAGACGTTTCCAGACAGTATATAAGTATTTCGGGAGAGGAAAATACGGTTGTAAGCAATAAGAAAAAGGAATCCCAAAGCGTAAGCAACGCAACTCTGACGCTGAACGCCACAGAAATTAAATCATAAACCGTATTTAACGGAGGATAATATGTCCGAAAAGAATTTTAAAAGTCCGCTGTATATAAGAACGATTATTGCAGCGGCTCTCTTTACATTTATAGCAATTTTACTGTGCTTCAGACTGTGGAAATTGCAGATTACGGACGCCGAAAAATATAAAAAAGGCGCGTTTGAGCAGTATACTACCGAAATCTCCATAAGTCCCAACAGAGGTACCATATACGACAGAAATATGACGCCGCTTGCGCTTTCCGTAACGGTTGAGACTGTATTTATCTCGCCGTACGATATCGCAAATCAGAACGAGAACAAAAGCGAAGACAAAAAGGTAGATATTTACGCGCAGAAAGAAAAAATAGCGTCGTTTCTGTCCGAAAAGCTCGACGTCGATAAAAATACGATACTTTCCAAGATGGAAAAGACCAAATCGAAGTATCAGATAATCAAAAAGAAGGTTGACAGAGACGTCTGCGACGAAATACGCAAATTCATAAACGAAAACAATATCGTCGGAATAAACCTTGAAGAGGATAAGAAGAGATTTTATCCCTACGGAAGTCTTGCAAGCCACGTTATAGGCTTTACAAATTCCGACAACCAGGGAATTTACGGCGTTGAAAGCTATTACGAAAAATATCTCAAAGGAAGCTCCGGAAAGATCATAACGGCGCAGAACGCAAAGGGCAACGATATGCCGTTCAAGTACGAAAGCTATATTGAAGCGGAAAACGGAACGAGCGTCGTACTTACAATAGACTGGGAAATTCAGTCGATACTTGAAAAAAATCTCGAAATCGCGCTTAAAGACAACAGGGCGCAAAACCGCGTGTTCGGTATAGTAATGGACGTAAATACCGGCGAAATCCTCGCCATGTCCACAAAACCCGACTACGATCTGAATAACCCATACGAGCTCGACGAAATATCGGAGAATAAATACGAGTCGTTTGAAGGCACCGAAGAGGAGAGAAGCGCGTACAGAAAAGAACTTCTCGAAGGACTGTGGAAAAACAAGGCCATAACGGAAATATACGAGCCCGGTTCGACGTTCAAACTCATAACCAGCGCCATGGCGCTTGAAGAAAACGTCGTAAGCGAAGCGGACACCTTTTATTGCTCCGGATCAAAGGTGGTCGGCGGATATACCATCAGCTGCCATAAGGTAGGCGGACACGGAACAGAGACGTTTGAAGAGGGCTTACAGAATTCCTGCAACCCCGTCTTCATGGAGCTTGCCGAAAGAGTCGGCAACGAGAGATTTTATAAGTATTTTGAAGCATACGGCTTCATGGATAAAACGGGAATAGACCTTGCCGGTGAAGTGAGCAGTTTGTATCACCCGTTTGCGGAATTCAACCAGACCGAGCTTGCGGTTTATTCATTCGGACAGACCTTCAAAATTACGCCGATGCAGGAAATATGCGGAGTTTCCGCGGTTGCAAACGGCGGCAGCCTGTTAAAGCCCCACGTCGTAAAGGCGCTTGTTGACGACGACGGAAACGTTATTAAGAGCTTTGACACGCAGGTTGTAAGAAAAGTAAATTCCGAAAAGACGTCAAAGACCATAATGAAGTACCTCATGGAAGGAATAAACGTCGGCTCGACCAAGAACGCGTACGTAAAAGGTTATAAAATTGCCGCAAAGACGGGTACTTCGCAAAA
Source organism: Clostridia bacterium (assembly GCA_017959195.1). Taxonomy (GTDB): domain Bacteria; phylum Bacillota; class Clostridia; order Oscillospirales; family CAG-382; genus UMGS882. The sequence continues at coordinate 2,541 of JAGDBE010000063.1, forward strand.
GAGAGACATCAAGGACAGACACCTTTACATAGGCTCGTGCGTGGCGTTTGCACCCGCAGACGACCCGCAGATAGCGATAATTATAGGTATTGACGAACCGTCGGCGGGAGACTATTACGGCGGCGTTATCGCTGCTCCCGTTGTTTCTTCTGTGCTTACGGAGGTTCTTCCTTATCTGAATATCGAGCCGTCATACAACGAGGGCGAAGCGGCAACCGTTGAAGAAGCGGTGCCCGATTTCAGAGGATATTCCGTTTCGGGAGCAAAGGAACTCGCATCCAACACGGGATTCTCCACAAAGGTAATAGGAAACGGCGAGACGGTAACTGAACAGCTTCCGAGATACGGCGGCAAGATACCGAGCGGCGGACTCGTTATTCTCTATACGGGAAACGAAGTTCCGAAGGAAAGCGTATACGTTCCCAACGTAATCAATTATTCACCCTCGCAGGCGAATAAGACCCTTATAAACGCGGGACTGAACATTAAGATGCAGGGCGCGTACAGAGAAGAGCTTTCAGGCTCGATTGCGGTAAAGCAGGACCCCGAAGCGGGAGAGCTTGTAAAGCCGGGAACGGTAGTTGAGGTCGATTTCAGGCATATGGATACGTATGACTGATAAAAATAAGGCAAATAATATTCGGGAGACGGTAAAATGAAGACGCAGATAATACAGTTTATCATTTCTGCCGCAGTCTGTTTTGCGGCAACGGCGGTTATAGCAAGGAAGTTCATTCCCGTGCTTAAAAGCATAAAAATGGGGCAGAAAATACTTGATATAGGCCCGAGATGGCATAAATCAAAGGAAGGCACCCCCACAATGGGCGGTTTGTTCTTTATAATACCTATACTTGCCGTCGGAATAGTGTTTGCTGTAATAAATAAAGATTATACCATGTACATACACTTGGCATTTGCGCTGTTAAATGGTATAATAGGATTTGCGGACGATTACGTCAAGTTCTTCAAAAAGCAAAACGCCGGACTGACACCGGGTCAGAAGCTGATCGCGCAGTTTGCGTCGGCATTTGCGTACATTATGGCTCTTTATTTAACGGGCAATATAGACAGCTCGTTGAAAATCCCGTTTACGTCGCTGAATATTGAAATAAACATAGTTTTATACTGCGTTATCGCGGTTGTCGGCATAGTATTTACGGTAAACAGCGTAAACTTAACCGATGGAATAGACGGACTTGCGTCGAGCATCACCGCGGTTTTGATGATGTTCCTTGCAGTTTTGTCGCTTAAAAGCGCAAATCTTGCGGGTTCAGTCGTCGCGGGCGCCGTAATCGGCGGCACTCTCGGTTTTCTCGTGTATAATTTCCATCCCGCAAAGGTGTTTATGGGGGATACGGGCTCGCTGTTTTTAGGGGCTGCGATAAGCTCTATGGCGTTTATACTCGACTGCCCGCTGATACTCCTGTTTGCAGGATTTATGTTTTATATCGAGGCATTTTCCGTAATGATTCAGGTTTTCTTCTACAAAACCACCGGGAAGAGAGTCTTTAAGATGACGCCCATTCATCATCATTTTGAGATGAGCGGCTGGTCGGAAGTGAAAATCGTCGCGGTCTTCTCTCTTATAACCGCGCTTGTTTCCCTTGCAGGCTGCCTGGGCTTTGTTTCGCACATATAAAATAATTTGTTGTTGAAAAGGAGCAGAATTTTGGATAACTCCGAATACAGAAACGTTGAAAACGTTAATGAAAAAAAGCATAAAAGGGACCCGAGAAGAAGAATACAGGTTCAGCTTGTCGGGGGAGTTGACAGACCGCTTCTTATTACCATTATCATCTTACTTTCTCTCGGCACGGTAATGGTATTCAGCGCAAGCTACCCTTATGCAAACGCGACCTTCAACGGCGACAGTTATCATTTCGTAAAAAGACAGCTTTTATTTATGCTTGCGGGACTTGTCGCAATGGTAATCATCATGAACTGGGACCGCATTAATTATCATTTTTTAAGAAGATTTGCAAAGCCGATACTGATTTTTTCGATTATAGCGCTTGCGGGCGTGCTCGTTCTGGGAAAAGAACTGAACGGCGCGAGACGCTGGTACGCGTTAGGCCCGATTACCATTCAGCCGTCGGAAATAGTGAAGTTTGCACTCGTGCTGTTTTTTGCCGATTACGGCGATAAATTTGCAAATAAAATAAACCAGAGAGGCGAGTATAAGGCGGTACTGACGTCGGTTCTGCCGTTTGTCGCAATAGCAGGTATCGGAGCCGGAATGATGCTCGTTTTCGATAATAAAATCATCGGCGCGGTTTTTGCATTCATTATTCTTCTTATGGCGTTTGTCAGCATATTCGTTACAAATATGAAAACCCAGGCGCCCGCGTTTTATTACGGAATACTGCCTTACGGCATACTTCTGGGAATAGTCGGCGTGCTTATGTATCTGCAGCCGCACTTGTCTGGACTCATAATAATGTGCGGAATCACGTTTATAATGATGCTTCTTTCGGGTACCAACGCAAAATATCTTGCGGCGGGAGCATTCGGCGGCGGCGGACTTATGTATCTGCTTGCCAAAACCATGGGGCACTCGTCAAGCAGACTCCAGGTGTGGGAAGACCCGTTCAGCTATTTACTCGAAGGCGGCTGGCAGCCCGCGCAGTCCCTTTACGCAATAGGCTCGGGCGGATTATGGGGAGTCGGATTCGGCAACAGCAGACAAAAGCATCTCTATCTACCCGAACCGCAGAACGACTACATTTTCTCGATATGGTGCGAGGAAATGGGCTTTGTCGGCGCACTTATAGTAATACTGATATTTATGTTCTTCATATACAGGGGTATCAAAATAGGAATAAACGCGCCGGATAAGTTTTCTTCGCTTCTCGTTATAGGAATAATATCCCACGTCGGACTTCAGATGTTATTGAACATAGCGGTTGTAACAAACTCGCTTCCCAGTACGGGTATTGCGCTTCCGTTCTTCAGCTACGGCGGAACGTCGCTTATTATACTTCTTGCCGAAATGGGGGTAGTGTTGTCGGTGTCGCGATATTCCTCTCTGGAAAACACAAGATAGCGTTTTTGACGTAAAAAGTAATTTTATATAAAATCGAGGTTGATTATGAGAGTACTTGTCAGCGGCGGAGGAACCGCGGGACATATTAATCCCGCGCTTTCGATAGCGGATAAAATAAAATCGGTTTATAATGACGCGGTGATAGAATACGTCGGAACTCCGAAAGGAATGGAAAACGCGCTTGCAAAGGAAGCGGGCTATAAAATCCATCATATCGAAGTCCGCGGATTCAAGAGAAAACTTACGTTTTCCAACGTCGACGCCGCGGTTAAAGCGGTAACTTCGGTTATTAAAGCAAAAAAGATAATAAGGGAATTCAAACCCGATATCGTAATTGGAACCGGCGGCTACGTAAGCTGGCCGCTTGTCAAGGCGGCTTCAAAAATGAAAATAAAAACCGCTATCCACGAGCAGAACGCGGTGCCGGGCGTTACGACGAAAATGCTTTCAAAGTACGTCGATAAGATAATGATAAGCTTTGAGAGCTCAAGGGCGTTTCTTAACTGCGATGAATCTAAAATTATTTTCGTCGGAAATCCCGTTTCAGAAAAAATGCTTAAAGCGGATAAGAAGATGTCGAGGGAGAAACTCGGAATATCACCGGATAAGACGGTTATCCTTTCGGCAGGCGGAAGCCTGGGCGCAAAAATGGTAAACGCCGCAGCATATGAACTCATAAAGAACTATTCTTTAAAAAACGAAAATATCATTCATTTTCACGCAACCGGCAGAGGCGGATACGACGAGCAGGCAAAGCTTTATAAGGAACTCGGCTTTGCCGAGGTGTCGGAAGATACGCTTACCAAAGACGGCGTTACCGTGAAAAAGTACATATATAACATGGACGAAATGCTATCCGCCGCGGATATCGTTGTATGCAGGGCTGGAGCCATGACTCTTTCGGAAATCGCGTGCCTCGGAAAAGCCGCGGTTATTATACCTTCTCCGAACGTAACCAATAACCACCAGTTCAAGAACACAAAGGTGCTCGTTGACGGAGAAGCCGCCGTATGCATTGAAGAAAAGGACCTGACCGGCGAAAAACTGATACAAGAGGTATCAAAATACGCAGACGATAAGGAATACAGAGCAAAAACGGAAGAAAACATAAAGAAATTTGCCGTTTACGATACACTTGAAAGAATAATCGGCGTAGTAAAAGAGCTTACCGCCAAAAAGGGCTAAAAAACGAAAAAGGCGTGAAAAATTTGAATTCTGACAACAACCGCAGCGTAAATACTTACAGAAAAGATCAATTATCGGAACTCAAAAAGAAAAGCAGAAATAAAAAATATAAAAACAGACTGATTGCTTTCTTAA
>JAGDBE010000064.1 GCA_017959195.1 Clostridia bacterium
CCGCGGCAATATACGGCTCGTCGCTCATAATTCTTTACTGTATGTCAACACTCTATCACGCCATAACAAACAGGACGGCAAGAAAGGTGCTTCGTATCTTCGACCATAACTCGATATTCTTCCTCATAGCAGGATCCTATACGCCCGTAACGCTCGTAACGCTAAACGGCCCGCTCGGCTGGACGCTGTTCGGAATAGTGTGGGGCTTTGCCGTTCTCGGAATAGTGCTCAACTCCGTCAGCGTCGAAAAATTCAAGATTTTTTCGATGGTCTGCTATATAGCGATGGGCTGGTCGGCATTGATAGGCGCGAAAGCGATTTATGAGAATATGCATCCGAACGGCCTTGTGCTCCTTCTTTTGGGAGGACTCTTCTATACCGGCGGAATAGTGTTCTATAAAATGAAAAAATATAAGTATATGCACTGTATCTGGCACTTTTTCGTGCTCGCCGGCAGTATATTCCACTTCTTCTGCTTCTACCTCTACGTCCTGCCCGTAAAACTGCTTTGAAATTGAAAAATATTATCCCCGACGTTCCGTCGGGGATTTTTCATATCCTGATTTGGAGTATGTTTATCGCTTCGAGCAGGGCGTTGGGCGTCATTTCGGGAAGTCCGTTGCGCTCGCAGAATTCCTTTCGCATCTTTTTGCTCGTCTGCTTTCCGCACAGTCCGCAGGCGTACAAATCCGCCTTCATATACGGCTTGAAGCCGTCTTTTTGTTCGTCATCCGAGCGTGTCACGCCGTATTTTTCAAACAGTTGCGCAAGCGTCTTTACGTCGAGCCCCTCGACGCCGAGGATTCCCGCCTTCGACGGCTGTTTTTTTCTCGGCTCCTTGCCGGAAAGGGCGGGGGAATAGATATTCACGACCTTATCTTTCGGCAGAATGCCTTTGAGCTTATTTCTTATCACAAAGCCCGCGGGGTCGCTGTCGGTGAGCACGATGAGTCCGCGCTCGTTTGCGATTTTCTTGAAAAGCGTTCCCTTTTCGGCGTTCGAAAATATGCCGAATCCGTTGGTCGTGAAAATGTCTGTATCGAGCAGCGACGAAAGCTTGATTTTATCGTATTTTCCCTCGACGAGCACCGCCTGTTTTATCTTGAGTTTTTCCATATTCAGAAGAGCAGGTCCACTTCGCCTGTTATCGACGCAATCGCGGCGTTCACCGCCGACTGCGGGCGCAGTTCAAAGTTTTTCTTTGCCGAAATCGCGTCTTTTTCGTCGGCAAATGCAAGTTTTGCCTCAAACGTCTTTTCGTCGTTTTTCGTACAGCCCGCGACGAAGAGATATCCGTTTTCGGTGCGTTCTATTCTCGAATAATATTTCGTTCCGCTCGTTACCGAGTCGTAGTAGCGAAGGGCGCTTCTCTTTATCTGGTCGGAGACCGCGGGGGTTATGAAAACCGAAAGTTCGGGAAGAATGGATATGCCTTTCTGCGTAATCGAGCAAGTCTTTGCGCCGTCGATTTCCGCAATTTCGATAAGACCGTTTTCGCATAGCTCCAGAAAACAGTCGGTGAGGTCGGTCAGATTCACAAGTCCCGACGCAAGCACCGATGAGATGAGCAGGTCGGGAGAAACGCTCTTTGAAAGAGACGATGCGACGGAAAGCGTTACCGCCTTGATTTCATTTTTGTCGGTAAACATAAAACAGCCCCCTTACGCTATAATTCTAACATAAAAGGACTTATTTTTCAAGTGTTATAAAAAACAAATAAAATTGACGAAAAACAGGGAAAAATACCCGAAAATCCGCGAAAACTTTTCGTTCTGCGTTTTCCGCAGAAAAAAGCAGGAAAACGCAAGTACGAGCGTAAAAAGCAGTTTCAGAAAGATAAATTTCATCAAAAACGGCGGAAAAACGGCAATATAAAGCAAAAAAGCAATAAGGCCGAGCGCCGAATACAAACCCAGCCGCAGCAAAAACTTAAAAAAGCGTCCGTTTTCCGAAATTCCCGCAAGGAGTATGGGAACGCAGAGCGAAAAACAGGCGAAAACGCCGTATTTTCCGCTCAAAACCGAGACAATAAGATAAAGCGCGGCAAGTTTCAGCGTTGAAACCGGAATTTTCGGAAATTCCGCGTTTTTTTCGTCATTTATCATTTCAAATCTCTTTTAATTCTGTCAAGCGCGCCCTTTTCGAGCCGCGACACCTGCGCCTGGCTAATGGAAATTTCCTTTGCGACCTCCATCTGCGTGCGACCCTGGAAAAACCGCATCATTATAATCCTTTTTTCGCGCGCAGACAATTTTTCCATCGCCTGGGAAATGGCTATTTTTTCGAGCCACGCCTCGTCGGTATTCGACGTGTCGCAGATCTTGTCCATAACGTAGACGGAGTCTCCGTTTTCGGAGTAAATCGGCTCGTAAAGCGACACCGGGTCGACTATCGCGTCGAGCGCAACCGAAACTTCCTCTTTCGCAACGCCGAGCTCGGCTGCTATTTCCTCGATTTTCGGCTCTCTTGAAAGTTTAGCGGCAAGCTGCTCCCTTGTCGAGAGCGCTTTATAGGCAAGGTCCTTGAGCGAACGGCTTACGCGTATTGCCGCGTTGTCGCGCAGATACCGTCTCAGTTCGCCGATAATCATCGGCACGGCGTAGGTGCTGAATTTGACGTTATGCGACGTATCAAAATTATCTATCGCCTTCATAAGTCCTATGCACCCTATCTGAAACAGGTCGTCGGGGCTTTCGCTGCGCCCGCCGAAACGCTTTATTACGCTCAGCACGAGTTTTAAGTTTCCCAAAATGAGGTCTTCTCTCGCTTTTCTGTCGCCGTTTTTCGCCTTCGCGAGCAGGTCCTCTTTTTCTTCCGCCGACATGACTTTGAGCTCCGACGTATTGACTCCGCAAATTTCGACTTTTCCCGTTCTCATGACTTTACCTCCTTTGATTTCTCAATAAGAGTATTGCCATATACGGCTTCAATAATTCATGCGTATTTTTGCAAATCGTACAAAAGCGGCGTTAAAAACCAAAAGAAATATGTGGTAATTAATATATAGAAAATGATAATTTTGAACATATTGTAAAAAAAACACAATTATTGAAAAAAATATGGAA
>JAGDBE010000065.1 GCA_017959195.1 Clostridia bacterium
ACGATGAATTTCACCACGTACTTTATCGGGCGTATCTTACTCATTGAGCCGAAACCGATTATCAGCCCCAGAGGAAGCGCGAAAAGCAGCGTGAGCGCAAATATTTTAAGCGTCATGCCGAAGCCGTCGAGCAGCGACATAGTTACATTCAAAAACATTGTTTTTTCCTTCCGAATATCAAAAAATGCCAAAAAGCAGAACCTTTCTTACGAAAGCTTCTGCTTTTTATCATACATTGCCGTCTGCGGTCTTAAAAAGCAAGCGTCAGTTCGTACTTCTCGGCAAGTTTTGTGAGTGTGCCGTCTTTGTACAGTCCGTCTATTATCTTGTTTACTTCTTCAACGGTATCGGTGCCTTTTCTGAAGCCTATACCGTATTCTTCAGACGTGAGTGCAAGGCCGGAAGCGAGGTTTTCATAGCTTGTGCCCTTGCCTGTCATGGCGTTTGCCATTGTGATGTCGATTACGCATGCGTCTTCTGCGCCCGATGCAACTTCCATGAGAGCCGTTGCCTGGGTGTCGACTTCAACTGCTTCGTATCCTGCGTCAGCGATTGCAAGCATGCCTGCGGAGCCTGCTTCCGCAACGAACTTGAGGTCTGCGAGGGATTCAACCGTGTCATAGTCTGCAACTTTCGACGCGTCCATAACTAGAACCTGTGCGTTTACAACGTAAGGAACCGAGCAGCCCATCGCGTTCTGCACTTCTTTTGTAAGAGTCATGCCGTTCCATACGCAGTCGATTGCTTTGGAATCGAGTTCGAATATCTTATTGTCCCAGTCGATTTCCTTGAATTCAACCTTCACGCCGAGTTTTTCTGCAACGAGTTCTGCAAATTCCGTGTCAAAGCCTGTCCATTTGCCGTTTTCGTCAAGATAGTTCATGGGTTTGTATTCGGTAATGCCTACTACAAGCACGCCCTTATCCTTTATGTATGCAAGGTCGCTGCTTCCTGCGTCTTTTCCGCACGATGCAAGCGTGATAGCGCAAAGCGCCGTCATCATTACCGCCAATACAACTGCCAATACTTTTTTCATTTCATTATTCTCCTTTTTTGAATAAGTTCACTTTATTACTTTACTTTATTAAAGCGATTTCAGTATATCACAGATTTTGAAATTTGTCAAGTGGTTTTGATTTTTATACGTATTATAATATAAAATGCGTTTCTTAATACGCGAAGGGTATATCATACGTTTCTGAAATTTTGTGCGAAAATAGTTAAAGACACAGTGAAGAGTGAAAAGTGAAGAAGTAATAAGTAAAATCCCGCTCTCTTTCGAGAACGGGATTTCTGGAGCTGGTAGCCGGACTTGAACCGGCGACCTGTTGATTACGAATCAACTGCTCTACCGACTGAGCCACACCAGCGAACAGTATGTATTATATCATAGCAATCCCGATTTGTCAACAATAAATGTTGACAAATCGGGGTGAAATTTTTATACTTTCGTTTTACGCTGTATTATTCTTCTTTTGCGCCTTTCGGGGTTACCGCCTTGATTACGAACAGCGTTGCTATCATGAGCGCTATCGATACCGGCAGGCAGATGAATACGTTCTTTACAAATCCTGCGATGAGGTACGATACGAATGATACGCCCGCAACGGTCAGCGCATAAGGCAGCTGAGTCGATACGTGGTTGATGTGGTTACACTGTGCGCCCGCCGACGCCATAATCGTCGTATCGGAAATAGGCGAGCAGTGGTCGCCGCATACGGCGCCCGCCATACAAGCGGAAATCGCGATTATCGTAATTTCGTTGCCAAAGCCCTGGAATGCCGAGATAACTATCGGAATGAGAATACCGAACGTTCCCCACGATGTTCCGGTTGCAAACGAAAGACCTACGGCGATAAGGAAGATTATTGCCGGTAAGAAGTTCATGAGCGACTGTGCAGACGAGTTAACGATATTTGCTATAAATGCCTTTGCTCCGAGAGAATCGGTCATGCCCTTAAGGGTCCATGCAAACGTAAGAATGAGGATTGCGGGAACCATTGCCTTGAAGCCTTCAGGCAGGCAGCTCATGCATGCCGAGAACTTTATCGTTCTTCTCAAGAGGAAGTAGATTACGTCGATTATTATCGCTACGAGTGAGCCGAGCGCAAGACCTACGGACGCGTCGCTGTTGGAGAACGCGTCGATGAAGTTTTCGCCTTCAAAGAAGCCGCCGGTATAAATCATACCGATAACACAGCTTACTATGAGTATCACAACCGGGATAATGAGGTCGAATACTCTGCCCTGCGTGTTGACTTTGCCTTCTTCTTCGGATTTTTCCGAAACTTCTCCGCTCGTGAAAATGTCGTCGTTGAGCATTGCGTTCATTTCATGGAGTTTCATCGGGCCGTAATCGAATTTTGCAATAGCTATAACGAACATCATTACTATCGTAAGGATAGCGTAGAAGTTATACGGAATTGCGCTTATAAAGAGCTGGAAGCCGTTCATGCCCGAGCCCGATGCAAAGCCGGCAACTGCTGCGGCCCACGATGAAATGGGGGCTATAATGCAGACGGGAGCCGCCGTTGCGTCGATGAGGTAAGCGAGTTTTGCGCGGGATATCTTCTTTGCATCCGATGCGGGACGCATAACGCTTCCTACCGTCAGGCAGTTAAAGTAGTCGTCTACGAAAATGAGTATGCCGAGGATTATCGTGCATATCTGCGCGCCGACTCTCGATTTGATGTGCTTGCTTGCCCATCTTCCGAATGCAGCGGCGCCGCCCGACTTATTCATCATCGCAACGAGCGTTCCGAGGAGTACGAGGAATACGAGTATGCCTACGTTCCAGGAATCGGCAAGACTTGCAATGAATCCGTCGTTCATTATATGTGTGACAGTACCCTCAAAATTGAGAGCGTAGAGTATGCCGCCGGAAAGAATACCGATGAACAGCGACGAATAAACCTCTTTGGTTATGAGCGCGAGAACTATCGCGATAATCGGCGGGATAAGCGCCCAGAAGGTTGCATAGAAGGGCGTTACGTCCTCTCTTATCTGCTTTACCGCTTCTTCGTAATTCTCTTTTACGTTTTCGTCGTCGGTAATCGCCGTAGCATATTCGTCTATGTATGCCTGAGCGAGGTCTCCGAGGGACGCTTCTTCATCCTCTTCCAGAACGGATACGGCAAACTGAGCGTATCCCGGAAGGTCTTCAGACTGCGCTTCCTCAGCGTCGGCGAATACGAACAGGTTAAGGGTGCACATAAGGCACATCAGAACCGCAAGCATCGCCATTAGTCTTTTGGTTTTGAACATATTATGTCCTCCTTTAAAAAAATAAAACTGCAACGCAAAAAGCCGTTACAGTCAATCTCTGATATATGACCATAATAGCTCTCCACTCGCGTGACAGTCGCAGGGATTTTTTCCCGTGCGTCCAGCATCCGTCTTTTGCGGAAAAGACGAACACTTCGGCGCCTTGCACCCATTGCCGCATCAACGTTTCCGCAAACTCTCCGGCAACTATTTGCATGGCGCGCCTCTATTCCTTGGTACACTGTGATTATATACCTATTTTATTAATATTGTCAAGTATTTTTAATAATTTTTAACCGTTTTTGCGTTATTTTTTACAAATTCAAAACCGTTTTTTACGAAAACCGCAAAAAAGCAATGCGGCAAAAAGCCTTTTGCCGCATTATCATTTATTTTTTATCCTTTTTTGGCG
>JAGDBE010000066.1 GCA_017959195.1 Clostridia bacterium
CTGTCTGGAACAGGCACAGACTCATTACGGGACTCGTTTTGTCGATGCTTGCGGTTGCGGTCTTTATAGTGTCAAGACAGCCGTATGCAGGAATAGTATGCTTTTCATTCTTGGTCGTAAAGGGATTTCTTCTTATAAGGGGTAAGAATTCGCTATGATCGAAAGTGAACGTATCAGAATTTATCCCGCGACACGGGGACAAATGGAAACTTTTATTTCAAATGAAAAAAACGGAGAGCTTAAAAAGGCTTACGGTGAAATGCTGGAAGGCTGTCTTGCGCATCCTGACCTGTGGGATCTGTATGCGATGTGGATAATCGAAAAAATCGACGGTACTCATATCGGGGATCTTTGCTTTAAGGGAATAATATCAGGTCGTAATCCCGAGATCGGATACGGCATTCTACAAGAATATCGGGGGCAGGGATTTGCCACGGAAGCTGTAAAACTTGCGCTTGAATGGGCGTTTCGTCATCCGGAGATAAAAGAAGTTGAAGCCGAAACGGATCCGGATAACGCGGCGTCTCAAAGGGTATTGATAAAATGCGGCTTTCGACCGAACGGAGAGATGGGAGAAGAAGGACCGAAATTTATTGTAAAAAGGGAAACGATTATGAATAATAATTATACAATAAGATTGGAAAAGGAAGAAGATCACAAAAAGGTCGAGAACCTCATAAGAGAATCGTTCTGGAACGTTTACCGTCCCGGATGCAGGGAACACCTCGTCATGCACGTGTTGAGAGACGACCCCGCTTTCATAAAGGAACTCGACTTCGTTATGGAAAAAGACGGTATTATCATCGGACAGAACATGTTTATGCGCACCGTAATCAACAAAGATACCGGAGGCGACCTCCCCGTGCTCACAATGGGGCCGATATGCATTACGCCCGAACTCAAAAGAAAGGGCTACGGCAAAATACTGCTCGACTTCTCGCTTGAAAAGGCGAAAAGCCTCGGTTTCGGCGCGGTTTTGTTTGAGGGCAACATCGCCTTTTACGGCAAGAGCGGCTTTGACTATGCAAGAAAATTCGGCATACGCTACCACGACCTCCCGGAGGGCGCGGACGACTCATTCTTTTTATGTAAAGAGCTCATCCCCGGCTATCTTGACGAAATAACAGGCGTTTACCAGACACCGCATGGTTACTACGTCAGGGACGAGGACGTTGAAGAATTTGACAAAAACTTTCCGCCGAAAGAAAAACTTAAGCTTCCGGGACAGTTATTCGGATAAAGGGAGAGAAAAACATGGCTACGAGCAAAGAATACCTTAATTTCGTTTTAGAGCAGTTATCGGCGCTTTCCGACGTATCGTACCGCCCGATGATGGGCGAATACGTCGTTTACTACCGCGGAAAAGTCATTGGCGGATTATACGACGGCCGATTTTTGATAAAGCCGACGCCGTCGGTCCTTAAAATGCTGCCCGACGCACCCGAAGAAATTCCCTACGAGGGCGCAAAGAAAATGATAATGCCCGACTTAGACGACCGCGAGTCGCTATGCGCCGTGATTGAGGCGATGGAAAAGGAACTGCCCGAGCCGAAGCCGAAAATCAAAAAAATCAAGTAAAAGAGGGGTTTTTAATGGATTATATCAGGGTTACGAAGGAAAATCTCGAAAAGGAGCACATCTTCTGCGCAATTTCCAACAACAACGACGTTCAGGTCGCGTAAAAAAAGGCGTGGCTTGCCGAGCGTTTCGGCGACGGGCTCGTTTTCCTGAAAAGCGTCGAGCGC
>JAGDBE010000067.1 GCA_017959195.1 Clostridia bacterium
TCCCGCCCGTAGACCACAGATATTTATACGTCGCGGCGTTCGAGACAAGCGTGAGCGAAGACGCAAGGAGAACGGAAAGCAACAATATCGCAATGATTCTTTTCATTGTTTTGCCGCCTCCTTTCCGAGGTTTATAACGCCGGTCTTCTGAAGAATTGTGAGCACAAGTCCCGCAAACGAAAGTACCGCGCCCGTTATGACGAGTACGAGATTGATGTTGAACAATCCGAGAAACGCCGCCATCGTAAAGCCTGTCGTCATTCCACGGAGAAAGCCCGATCCGCCTCCGGTCTTTCCGCATTTGAATTTGCTCGACACGGCACTCGTCAGTTTTTGCAAAAATCCGTTATTCAGCGCCGCTTTGCCTGCGAGAAATGCCGCCGCGATGCCGCCCATGAACGAATATCTGCCGATCACTCCGCCGGACATCACAGCAAGGGAAAGGATTGCAAAACCGATCCCGAATACCCACGGGAAGAGCGTTTCAAGCGAAATGCCTAACGCGCCTTTTATTTTTTGCCCGAAAGATTTCTTTTCGCCTTTGTTTTTTCGCGCGATTGTCGCAACGAGTGAAGTAAGTGCTCCGGCAAATATGCCTCTTCCGAGAATCCCGCCTAACGCGCCGACGAATCCTCCGCTCATTCCCGCCTCGGCAAACGTAAGAAAGGCCATCATTTTGACCGGGAACGGGTTGAATCCTGCCGCTTGCATGATTGCGAGCGCAAGCCAAATAACGCACAAAACGATTGCCGGTATGAATTTTTTCGGGCTCTGAAACGATGATTTGATTGAGAAGAAAAATTGCTTGATTCCTCCGCCTATCGTTTTGAAAACGCCGAGGTTTCCCAATGGGATCCCGACGTTCATCGTCCCGACGGCGACTTCGCCCGCGGAGGCCTGCGCCATCGTTGAAACCAATCCGGGCAGTGCTCCCTCCTTCTTTCCGCCAGATGCAATCGTAACGCCATTGTTCTCGCTTGGCTCGATCCCTTTCGACGGACTTTCGGTCGGTGGCTTCATACTGAGTTTGGAACCGCAGCTCCGGCAAAACTTTTCGTTTGCCGAAACGTCATTCCCACATCTCGGACATTTTCCTGGCATAAAAGACCTCCCTCAAAATAGATTTACACTCTAATTATAACAATAACATTTTTTCCAGTCAATAATAATCGAAAATATTTTTAAAGCTTTTTTGGATACAAGCGATTTTAGATCTATTTGCAATGAAAAACTTGACTTTTTGGGACAATCGTAATAGTATATAAAAATAGCGATCATGCAAAAAACTATTTTGATTTGTCAAACTCCACTTCGGTTGAAATGCAAAAATTCTTTGAAAAAATGGAGGATGGCCCTTTAGCACAAAAAAATGCTTTCCAAAACATTTTAAGAGATGCCGAGGAAAGCATTTTTATTGAACTTTTTGTTTGTATGATTCGATTAAAAGAGATTGGATTCTGTAAGACGACAGAATTCAAATATCCACCCCAAACGCCAAAAATCCTTTGATCGCCCAAATCAAGTTCGACCTATTATTTTTCGTTTCACCAGGAAAAAAGCACTTGCTTATGGAAGTGCTTTTTTCAATGACGTCGCCCTCTGCGAGGGCTAACGAAGAAATGAAGACGCTTCGCTAATGAAGACGCGCCTGACGGCGCTAATTAGGACGCGGGCGACTTCGCTTCATTAGGCAACGAAGTTGCCGTCTTCATTAACGAGCGTCAGCGAGTGACTTCATAAGGCGCGAAGCGCCGTCTTCATTAAATTTCATCCCCTTCGACAAGATTTCACTATTGCCTTTTTCCCGATTTTGTTGTATTATATAATTGATACAGTTTTTTCACCAGATATAAGGAGCCAAAATGCTTGAACTCAAGAACATTGTAAAAATATATCCGACGGGAAGCGAGGACGTTACGGCGCTCAAAGGCGTCGATCTGCGCTTCCGCAACAACGAATTCGTGTCGGTGCTCGGACCGTCGGGCTGCGGCAAGACGACGATGCTCAATATCATCGGCGGACTTGACGGCTACACGTCGGGCGACCTCGTCATAAACGGAAGGTCTACGAAGGAATACAAAGACAGAGACTGGGACAACTACCGCAACCACTCGATAGGTTTCGTGTTCCAGAGCTACAACCTGATACCCCACCAGACCGTTCTTGCCAACGTCGAACTCGCGCTGACTCTCTCGGGCGTTCCGAAGAAAGAACGTCGCCGCCGAGCGGCCGAGGCGCTAGCTCTCGTCGGACTCGGCGACCAGTTAAAGAAAAAGCCTGCCGAAATGTCGGGCGGACAGATGCAGAGAGTTGCAATAGCTCGCGCTATCGTAAACGATCCCGACATCGTGCTTGCCGACGAACCGACCGGCGCGCTTGACACCGAGACGGGTATTCAGGTCATGGAGATACTCAAAGAGATCTCAAAAAACCGTCTCGTCATAATGGTCACGCACAACCCCGAACTCGAAGAACAATACTCGACGCGCATCGTCCGTATGCTCGACGGAAAAATAACCGACGACAGTATGCCGGTGACCGACGAAGAAATGTCGGCGTCGCTCGCCGAAATTTCTCAAAAAGAGGCGACGCTTCCACACAAAAAGGTCAAAAAACCGTCGATGTCGTTCTTCACGGCGTTCAGTTTGTCGCTGCGCAACCTTATCACCAAAAAAGGCAGAACGATACTGACCTCGTTTGCCGGCTCGATAGGCATTATCGGCATCGCGCTCATCTATGCGGTGTCGAGCGGAACGACCTCTTTTATAAATTCGGTCCAGGAGGAGACCCTCTCGTCCTATCCGCTAATGATAGAGGCGCAAACGATCGACCTGACCTCTCTGCTGACAACCGTCACGGGCAAAGCCGA
>JAGDBE010000068.1 GCA_017959195.1 Clostridia bacterium
CTTCTTTACGTTCTCGTCGTTGATAAGGTCGGAAGCCTTGCCCGAAAGTGTTATCCTGCCCGTTTCAAGAACGTAGGCTCTGTCTGCAATGGACAGAGCTTTTTTCGCGTTCTGCTCAACAAGAAGTACCGTGGTGCCGTCTTTTCTTATCGAGGTGATTATATCGAATATCTCGCTTACAAGTATGGGCGAAAGACCCATCGAAGGCTCGTCCATGACTACTATCTTCGGGCGCGACATGAGCGCTCTTCCCATTGCGAGCATCTGCTGTTCGCCGCCCGAAAGGGTGCCCGCTATCTGCTTCTTACGCTCTTTGAGTATCGGGAAATGATGATATACGTATTCGAAGTTTTCTTCTATTTTCTTATTATTCGTAAGAGTGAACGCGCCGAGCCGCAGGTTATCGTAAACCGAAAGCTGCTGGAAAATTCTTCTGCCCTCGGGAACATGCGACATGCCAAGCGACACTATCTTATGCGCCGGCGTCTTTACGAGGTTTATTCCTTCAAATTCGATAGTTCCCGATTTCGGCGTGATAAGTCCCGTTACCGTATGAAGTATCGTCGTTTTGCCGGCGCCGTTTGCGCCGATAAGCGCGATTATCTCGCCCTCGTTTACTTCAAACGACACGCCTTTTATCGCGTTGATAAATCCGTAATAAACCTGAAGGTTTTCTATCTTCAACATTGCCATTTTATTCCGCCTCCTTAATCTTCATCCTGGCCGAGGTAGGCGGTGATAACGTCGGGATTATTGAGAACGTCTGACGTCTTGCCCTGGGCGAGCACTTCGCCGAAGTTGAGCACGGTGAGCTCCTCGCAGATGCCCGCAACGAGCTTCATATCGTGTTCTATGAGCAAAATCGTCATATTGAGTTCGTTCTTTATGAATTTTATCGTCTTCATAAGTTCTGCCGTTTCCTGCGGGTTCATGCCGGCAGCCGGCTCGTCGAGCAGAAGAAGCTTCGGGTTTGTCGCAAGCGCTCTTGCGATTTCGAGTTTTCTCTGGTTGCCGTACGAGAGGTTGCAGGCGAGCAGGTTTCTCTCCTCTTCAAGTCCGAATATCGAGAGGAGTTCCTTGGCCCTGTCTCTCATTCTCTCCTCGCTGTCGAAGTGTCTCGGAAGTCTGAACATGCTTTCAAACGGCGTGCACTTATATTCGGGGCTGTTATGGAGTCCCACGAGAACGTTTCTGATAACCGACATATTATTGAAAAGGCGGATATTCTGGAATGTTCTCGCAATACCCTTACGGTTGATTATTTCCTGTCTCTGTCCCGTAAGGTCCTCGCCGTCGAGATAAAATTTTCCCGTAAGAGGCGTATAAACTCCCGTAAGGAGATTAAACACCGTCGTTTTTCCGGCGCCGTTTGGGCCTATAAGTCCGTAAAGCTGGTTTTTTCTTATTTCTATATTTATGTCGTGCGCGGCTTTAAGTCCGCCGAAAGATATGCCGAGATGCTCGGTTTTAAGCATTATGTTATTGTCCGACATTTCTTTTTGCATTACGTTGTTTGCCATTTATCTGTTTCCTTTCAAAGCCTAATTTTTACAAACCCTTGCGTCAGTCGCTTTTCTTATCGGCGCCTTCCTGCTCGTCGGGAGTATCGGGGTTTATATCGGTTGAAAGTAGCGCGTCCATATCTATTTTTGTGGGTATTCTGTCCCACGAGCCCTCATCTTCCTTGATGACGGCGGGGTTAAACGGTTTGCTCTTTTTGCGGAAAACGTTCTTTATCTTTTCGGAAAGCGCGGCGATGCCGTATTTTTCCTTGAACGGTCTCAATGCCGGCGCGTTGCTGAAAATTATGATGAATATGAGCACGAGCGCGTAAATCAAGTATCTCAGCGCCGCAAGGTCGCCCGAAAGTCTGCTCTGTAAGAAGAAGTTCACGCAGGATATGAGCGTTGCCGCGATTATCGAGCCCGTTATGTTGCCCATGCCGCCGAGCACCACCATAACGAGTATTTCTATCGAATAGTTATACGAGAAGAACGTATACGAAACCGGCGTCGTATAATGGGCGTAAATTACCCCCGCAACTCCGGCGAAGAACGAAGCGACTATAAACGCAAGCAGTTTATAGAAGGTTACGTTGATTCCCATGGCTTTTGCGGCGATTTCGTTATCTCTTATTGCCGTAATTGCGCGTCCGTGTTTGCTTCTTACGAGGTTCTGCAGCACGAAGAGCATAATCAGCGCAACGGCAAACGTGACTATAAAGAGCGTCATATTGTTTCTCGAATCGAACTGTATCTTACCCGTCGAAAGTCCCATTGCGCCGCCGAACGCCTTCTGGTTTTTGAATATATTTCTCACTATTTCGCCGAACGCAAGCGTTACTATCGCAAGGTAGTCGCCTTTAAGCCTCAACGACGGAAGTCCGATGATAAATCCGAACACCGACGCGAGTGCGCCGCCTATTATCATCGTAAGAACAAGCACCAAAAACTTGGAGCCGATATAATTTGACAGCAGATTTCCGAAAAATCCGCCGATATACGCGCCGATACACATAAATCCCGCGTGTCCCAGGCTCAGTTCGCCCAAAAATCCGACGACGAGGTTAAGCGACACCGCAAGAATTATTGAAAATCCTATCTGGGTTAGAAGTCTTGCAAACGACATTTTAAGGCCGCCCGTGAACATAAGCGCAAGGCCGAGTCCCAAAAGAATGAGCACGATGCAGTAATTTATGAGATATTTGAATTTGAAATCATATTTTGTATTATTCGAAAGTTTTCTCATCGCTTATACCTTCTCTTTCGTCGTTCTGCCTAAGAAACCGGTAGGCTTTACAAGAAGTATCAGTATGAGAAGCGAAAACTCTATCGCCGTGGTATACGGGGATATTACTTCTATGCTGAGACAGATTTTTTCTATTACGCCGAGCACCATTCCGCCGAGCATCGCTCCGGGAATCGAGCCTATACCGCCTATTACCGCCGCGGTGAACGCCTTTATACCGGGCATCGCGCCGAGCGTGGGTTCCGCGTTCGGTATCTGAAGAAGATAGAACATACTTGCAAAAGACGCAAGTGCGGAGCCTATGGCGAAGGTTATGGTTATGATTTTATTTACGTTTATTCCCATCAGTTTTGCGGCGCCCTTATCTTCGCTTACGGCAAGCATGGCGCTTCCCGTTCTCGTAAAGTTAATGAAAAGCGTGAGGGCAACCATTATAAGTATTCCCACAATAAGCGTTACAACGGCAGCCGTCGTTATTCCGAACTGATTCAAAAACTCAATCTTCGGAAGTTTCCAGCCGTTTACGGGTTTCGGCTGCGAGCCGAACACTATCTGAGCTATGCTCTGCAAAAAGTAGCTGACGCCTATCGCCGTGATGAGCACCGCGAGAGGAGACGCGCCTCTGAGCGGCTTATACGCGAACTTTTCGACGAGCACGCCGAGGGTTGTACATACTATTATCGAGCTGAAAAGGGCGATAACCGGATTGGAAAACGACATAGACACGTATATCGCATACGCGCCTACCATGATAATATCACCGTGTGCAAAATTCAGCATCTTCGCTATACCGTATACCATCGTATAGCCCAACGCTATAAGGGCATATATGCTGCCCAGACTGAGCCCGTCTATCAGTGTGATCATATTATGAATTCTCCAATCAAAGTTTATCCCTTATTATTCCCAAAATACGCAATTTTGGTTGGACGCAGTTTTTACTGCGCCCAACCATCTATTGTTCAGATATGATTCCGATTATTTCTCAACAGTAACGATCTGAGGAACCTTCGTGCATGCGCCCGATGCATCCCACGTCATTTCGCCTGTTGCGCCGGTGTACTTGAAGCTCGAGCTTGTAATCGTTGCGATTACTTTGTCTGCAAGCGACGAAGGATCGATTGTAACGTCGTTGATGCCTGCTGCCTTCATTGCTTCAAATATAACCTTTACAGCGTCGTAGCCGTCTGCTGCGAACTGGTCGGGTGTTTCATCATATTTTTCCTTGAACGCCTTAACGAACGATGCCGTTGCCGGTGCGTCGCTGTTAACGTCGAAAGGAGTTATGTATTCAACGGTATTCGTAACCGTCTCGTCGATCTGGTCTGCTACGCCGTCAAGACCGTCGCATCCGAAGATGAGCGCGCTGCTTCCCTTTGCTACGGCTGCCTTTGCTATAAGGCCTGCTTCCGTGTAGTATATCGGAAGGAAGATAACGTCGCAGTCTTTGAGAGCTTCAACCTGAGTCGAGAAGTCTTTCTTGTTTTCTGCGTCGAACGTCTGAACCTTGAATTCTGCGCCGAGTTTTTCCATTTCAGCCTTGAATGCATCGAAAATACCCGAAGAATAAGGATCGCTCGTATCGTAGATAACGCCTACGTTTTCATACTTGTTTACGAATTCCTGTGCTGCGAGAACGCCCTGGTCGGGGTCGCCGAAGCAGATTCTGAACGCGTTTGCGTTTTCAATTACGTTTGCCGCGGATGCGGAAGGCGTAATGAAGAATACGTTGTCGTTCTTGGATTTTTCAGCGAACGATGCGCATGCGCCCGATGTTACGGAACCGAGAGAAATCTGCATGCCTGCTTCGTAAAGCATATCGTAGCCGGATGCTGCGTCTGCGGGTTCAGCTTTGTCGTCTTTCATGTCGAACTTGAAAGTAACGCCGTTAAGTCCGCCTGCCGCGTTGATTTCTTCAATAGCAAGTGTTGCGCCCTTCTGTACGGAAATGCCGTAGCTGGAAGCTCCGCCCGTAAGAGGACCGGTTGCACCGATAAAGTATTCGGTGTTATTTGCCGCGTAGGATTTGCTGCCCTGTTCTTTTTCGCATGAAGCAAGACACAATACGATCATTGCCAATGCAAGAACTACTGCAAAAATTTTTTTCATTGTTTTTTCCCCCAAAATTATTATATAATTTTTTCAGTTTTTTCTGAAATATTATGTTAATAATATTACACAATTTTTATTAATTTGTCAAGCATTTCTTTGAGATTTCCGTTCATTCGCGTAAAAATTTCAAATTGCTTATCAAATTTATTCACATTTTGCATTATTTATGCCGTTTTTTATGTAATTTCCGCTTACACTCTGAAAATTATGTCCTTATACGTCGGTACCGGCCACATATCGGACGGCATAATCTCTTCGGCGCCGTCTATGAGTTTTCTCATATTGTCCATTATCGGAAGTATGCTGTTTTTGAAATATTCCGCCCTTGCAAGCGGCGTATTTACCGGCATTTCCGACAGCGCGCGCGTAAGTTTATCCGATTCCGCATAAAGTTTTTTAAGCGCGCCCGACAGTTTCTTGAACATATCGGTTTCGAACTTCACGTCGGCTGACGCGAACGCCTTTTTCTTTTCGTTTACGCATTTTGCGAGAATTTCGGTATATCTGCTTATTGCGGGCAGAATAAGCGTCTTTGCCATGTCGTTTAAGGTTCTCGCCTCGATGTTTACCGTCTTGGAATAGGTTTCAAGCAGTATATCCGCCCTCGAAAACATCTCTTTTTTCGTGAAAACCTTATGCGACGTGAAGAGTTTTACGTTCTTTTCGTCGGTAAAGTGCGGAATTGCGTCGACGGCGGTCTTATAATCGAGAAGCCCTCTCTTTTTAGCTTCTTCGCGCCATGCGTCGGAGTATCCGTCGCCGTTGAATATGATTCTCTTATGCTCTTTTATCGTCTTTCTGATGAGATTATTCAGTTCTTTTGTGAAATCCTTTGCCTTTTCAAGCTCTTCTGCGAACTGTCCGAGTTCTTCGGCGACAATCGTATTCAGAACGACGTTTGCGTCGGAAATCGACTGGCTTGAACCTATCATTCTAAGCTCGAATTTATTGCCCGTGAACGCAAACGGCGAGGTTCTGTTCCTGTCGGTCGTATCCTTCGGGAAATTCGGCAGCACGTGGACGCCGATTTCCATATTTTTCTTTGCGTTGCGCTTATAGACGGTTCCCGCTTCAAGCGAATCCATTATAGCCGTCAGCTCATCGCCCAAGAACATTGATACAACCGCCGGAGGCGCTTCGTTTGCGCCGAGTCTGCGGTCGTTGCCCGCGCTTGCAACCGAAATTCTTATGAGGTCCTGATATTCGTCGACCGCCTTTATTACGGCTACCATAAACAGCAGAAACTGTGCGTTTTCGTCGGGCGTCGTGCCGGGGTCGAGCAGATTTTGTCCCTTATCGGTGGAAATCGACCAGTTATTGTGCTTTCCGCTTCCGTTGAGCCCTTCGAACGGCTTTTCGTTGAGCAGGCACACGAGTCCGTGCTTTTCCGCAACCTTTTTCATGACTTCCATGGTCAGCTGGTTATGGTCGCAGGAAATATTTGCCGTCGTATATACGGGCGCAAGCTCGTGCTGGGCGGGCGCCGCCTCGTTGTGCTTGGTCTTTGCGAGCACGCCGAGCTTCCACAGCTCCGCGTCGAGGTCTCTCATATATTCCGCCACTCTCGTCTTTATCGTGCCGAAATAGTGGTCGTCCATCTCCTGTCCTTTCGGCGGTTTTGCGCCGAAAAGCGTTCTTCCCGTGAATATGAGGTCTACTCTTTGGTCGTAGTATTTTTTATATATAAGGAAATATTCCTGTTCCGCGCCGACGGTCGCCAAAACCCTCTTTACCGAGGTTTTTCCGAAGAGCTTCATTATTCTGAGCGCCTGTGCGCTTAAATCTTCCATCGAGCGCAGGAGCGGCGTTTTTTTGTCGAGCACCTCTCCGCCGTGCGAGCAGAAAATCGTCGGTATGTAAAGCGAATCGTCCTTTATGAACGCATATGACGTCGGGTCCCACGAGGTATAGCCGCGCGCTTCGAACGTCGAGCGCAGTCCTCCCGACGGGAACGACGACGCGTCAGGTTCGCCTTTTATGAGTTCTTTTCCGGAAAATTCCATAATGACCTTGCCGTCAGGCGTGGGAGTTATGAAACTGTCGTGCTTTTCGGCGGTAATGCCGGTAAGCGGCTGGAACCAGTGCGTATAATGCGTGGCGCCTTTTTCCACAGCCCAGTCCTTCATGGCGTTTGCTATGATGTTTGCAAGGTTTATATCAAGGTCGTTGCCTCTGTCTATCGTTTTCCGAAGCGACTTATAAACGTCCTTGGGAAGTCTTTCTCTCATAACCTCGTCATTGAAGACGAGACTTGAGAACATTTCCGGTACGTTCGTCATATGGGGTACTTCCTTCCTTTCGAATTATGTAAACGGATTTTGCCTGATTTTGGAAATTGCAATCCTCTTAATATGATACCGCAGATACGGAAATTTGTCAAGTCTTTCGGTTTTCCCGGCGTTTAGCCGTTGCCGTTTTTCCGCTTATTGAGCGCTGTTTTTGCGTAATTTACATAAATCAGCGCCACGAGGAACAAAGACACGTATCCGAACACCGAAAAGACGGTTGCGACGAGGTTGGAAAAGCCGAAACAGCTAAGCAAAAATACAAGGAACGTCGCCGCGAAAGCGGAAATTGCGTGATGCTCCCGTACAATTTTAAAGTGGTCGGAGAAATACGTCAGCACCGGCACGAAGCACGAGAGCGACGCTCCGCTCATGGCGATAAAGAGCAGTCCCGCATAAACGTACATAAACGCGTCGGAGATATTTCCCGCCGCTTCGAGCATGGGGAGCTCCGCCTTCATGGAGCCGGGGTTTACGGCCATGGAATATATAACGCACAGCGCAACCGCGAGCAGTCCCGCCATTCCGAAAATTATGCCCCATACGGTATGGGAGTCCTTTTTCGCCTTTTTGCTTATCGGGCAGAGCACGCCGAGCGCGCAGAAGATATTGTATGACGCGAAAAGAAGCGCCCCCGCAAGCCAGCCGGAAAACAGTATATTTCCGCCTTCCGCCGTTTCAAATACCATTTTTTCAGACGGATGGAGCATAAAATTCAGCACCGCCGTCGCGACCGTCATGACCGCAAGCAGCGGAACGATATACGAAAAGACCTTTACGAGTCCGTCAATGCCTTTTATCGCGATACACGCCATAATTATGCAGAAAATGAAGCTTCCGCCTATATACGAGCGCCCGATTCCCGAAAGTTTCTCGAAAAGCGCGCCCGCGCCCGCCGCCATAACGACGTAGGTGCCGAAATACATCACCATTTCAAACGTCGCGACGATTTTGGCAAAAAACGCGTTTTCGCCTGAAATTACCTTGTCTATTTCCGATATTCCCGTAATTCTTACGTATCTTGCTATCACGATTCCCGTAATTCCGAGAAACGCTATGGCCGTAACAATGCCGTACAGCCCGTTTATTCCGAAGCGGGCGAAGAACTGGAAAAGCTCCTGTCCCGAAATATATCCCGCTCCGAGAAAGCTCCCTATGAAAGAAAAACAGTATGCCGCAAGAGATATTTTTTTCATTTCTTCCTCCGAAAAATCATACGTTTATTATATCAAATATGTCTTTTTCAGTCAACATCATTTGCATTTAATATATTTCGCAAAACGGCGCATACTATTCACGGAGTTTTCTCCGAAATTATTTTGAAAGGTAAGATTTATATGGCAAGAATTTCATGCGACGTCGCCCACTGCGAGTACAACTGCGGCGGCGGCTGCAGACTTTCCGTTATAAGCGTCGAGGGGTCTGACGCGTACGCCCACGACGAGACGCTCTGCGACAGTTACACCGACAACTCCGAAAGCGGCTGCGTAAACTGCGTTCCCGAAGACTGCGCCTGCCAGAACAGCGAAATAGAATGCGACGCCGAAGAATGCAAATACAACGAGGATTTCCGCTGCAATGCCGACCGCGTCTCCATAGGCGAAAACGACGCCTGCACGTGCAGTGAAACCTGCTGCAGAACCTTCTCGCTTAAATGATTTTTCTTTTGGGATATGCTCTGCATATCCCAAAAGATTTTTTCGGCAATTTATTTCAAAAAATACTTGACAAAACAGCCCTTATATGATATTATAAATAAGCTGTCCAATATGCCCCTGTAGCTCAGTAGGTAGAGCACATGACTTTTAATCATGGTGTCCGGAGTTCGACTCTCCGCAGGAGCACCAAACCGGCTGTGCCGGATTATTTTTCGCATGCCGAAGTGTTTCGGCATGCTTTTTTATTATTTATTTCCTTGACAACCACCGCATTTTAGAGTATTATTTTATTATAAGCGATGAAACGGAGGTGAAGCCGTGAATATTACGTCGGTTCAGAATCTTCTCGAAACGGAGTTTCTCGGAAGGAATTTCGTATTTCTCAACTCGGTCGATTCGACGAACAATTACTTAAAAGAAAGATGGCAATTCTTAAAGCACGGCTGCACAGTCGTTGCCGAAACCCAGCTTTCCGGCAGGGGCAGGACGGGAAAATCCTTCTTCTCGCCCCCGAAAACCGGGCTTTATATGAGTTTCCTTCTTCGCGGTAAAAAATACGCGTCGGACGCTCTCATCACCGCAAAAATGAGCTACGCGCTCTGCAAGGCGGTAGATAAGCTCACGGACACGTCTTCCGCCGGCATAAAATGGGTAAACGACGTATACGTTTCCAACAAGAAAATCGCGGGAATCCTCTGCGAAAAGGTGTCCGACGGGCGCGACGAGGCGGTAATCGTCGGTATCGGCGTGAATTTCTCGCTTGACAGACTTTCCCTTCCGTCCGACATCAAAAATACGGCGGGAAGCTTGCGCGACATCACGAAAAAGAAGCTTCACCGCTCGGCTCTCTGCGCTTACGTGCTGAACGAGGTTGAAAAAATATATTCCGAAGACCTGAGCGGCAAAAAATTCATATCGGAATACAGAAACCGCTCCATTGTTCTCGGAAAAGAGATAACCGTCATCAAAGGCGACAAAAAATTACGCGCCGCCGCCGTTGACATTGATCCCAACGGCGCTCTCGCGGTTAGATACGAAAACGGCTCTACGGAAAAACTCTCGTCGGGCGAGATAAGCATTCTCGTCTGACGAAAGTCATATATACCGCAATTCTGGGGCGTCGCCAAGCGGTAAGGCACCGGACTTTGACTCCGGCATTCGCTGGTTCGAATCCAGCCGTCCCAGCCAGCAAAAGGCACTGCGAAAGCAGTGCCTTTTGCAATGAAGACGCCCGCAAGCGGGCTAATGAAGAAATGAAGACGTTTCGCTAATGAAGGAATTGAAATGAAGAAACGGGAGAAACAGGCGGCTTTGCTTCATCAGCTGCGAAGCAGCGACTTCATTTTGCTTCATAAGGGCGGTACGCCCGACTTCATTATTTCTCTAAATAATAAAATAAAAACCCCGCCTTTCGGCAGGGTTTTTTATTCGTCGAAATTATAAAAGTCTGTATCTACGCCCGCCGTTTTCACGGCTTGTTCCGGCCTTTTCGGCTTCATGAGTTTAAGATCCGTATCGACAAACGGCTTCATTTCCGTTTCGACAGTCGAGATTGTGAGTTCGTCTAAAATTGAATCTTCATCGCCTAAGTATATTCCTTCCGTAATGTACAAATCCTCGTCATCGCCGTCGAACGCGCCGGACGCGCTGAGCATGTGTATGAGCATCATCTTTTCTTCAAAATCCGGGTCGTCGGGGTCCGGAAAAAATCCGTGCGTTTTTTTGCCGCGGCCGGTTTTGGCTTTCGTACCGAACATGCCGCCGATATTTTTAAACAATTTGCCGAAAAGCCCTTTTCCCATACTGATTTCTCCCGATTTTCTGTTTTTATATCTGCTTCAACGGATGAGGATGCACCTGACACATATTAAAGAAAAAACCATCTATATATGGAACCGACCAGGGAAATATACCGGTTGTACTGATAAAATACATTAATTATGCTCATCAACCATTCCCATGGGCCTAAACCCTCCAATGGTTCTAAAACCTCTTCCACCGATTCAAAACCCTCATCAGATTGTTCTAAAAGCCGATCTAAAGCCTCGCCCCAGGCATCATACGTTTTTTCATTAACCTAAGCCACCGGTTCTAAAAACTCAAACACCGGATCTAAAACCTCGTTCAAAACATCAGACACTTTGTCTTCC
>JAGDBE010000001.1 GCA_017959195.1 Clostridia bacterium
AAAGGACTCGTTCCGTACGCACAGCAGCGCAGATACAAGGAAGCAATTTCGCGCGAAAACATCGTTGACATGATAGTTGTCATGCTTGAGAAAGTCAAAGGAAAATCCGTCGACGAAATCGCGGCTGAAAATGGCGTTTCTGTCGGAGAAAACCGCTTTACCGACACAAACAGCCGCAACGTTGACGCGTGCTTCTCGCTCGGCGTCGTAAACGGAGTCGGAGAAGGACTTTTCAACCCGGACGGAAACCTTACGCGCGCCGAAATGATTGCGATGATAAACAGGACGGCAACCCTTTTCGGAATTGAAACGAACGGCTACGAATACACGTTTGACGACACGGCGGACCACTGGGTAAACGGAGAAATCGGATGGTCCGTCCACTCGAAAATCATAAACGGCGTGGGAGATAATAAATTCGCGCCCGATTTGCAGCTCACAAAAGAGCAGGCGATACTTATTCTTTACAGAGCGTGCAAAATATTTGAAAACGCGGCTTGAATAAGCCCTTAAAGCAGAAAATCAGCATAAAAATCCACGCATCCGCGTGGATTTTTTTCTTATCCCGAAAAATGCAAAAAAAATCACCGAATAACCGCATTTCCGGTTGAAATTACGGCGCAAATGTGGTATAATATCCGCAAAGCGTGATTTTGACGCAAAAAACAAAAAATAACGGAAAAAAGGTAGAAAAATGAGAGAAGAAGACATTATCACAGAGTGCAAAGACCTGCACAACCACACCCGCCTTTCGTATTGCGGCGACAGAGACGTTTTCGCCTACACGTACATACCGTACTGCGAGAGCGAAAAGGTAACGACGATAGGTTTTTCAAACCACCTCTACTACGGAGAGACGGACCTTGAGGGAAAACACTATAAAACAGGCGCTGAGCGCGCCGCCGATATGAAAGACGAGCTCGAACAGATAAAAAAGATGGATACAAACGTCAGAGTGCTTCTCGGATGCGAAGTCGAGCTGTTTTACAACAAAGAACCGAGTCTCGCGTACGACGAGGCGAAAATGTTCGACTACGTCCTTATGTCCCCCAGCCACATAGGCAATTTTGCCGACTATTACAGGCAGTTTTTCGACATCGATAATATAAAAGTCGTACAGGACCTGCTTGTCGAGCAGTTCAAACGCGCGTGCTACGTAAAATACCCCGTTCCCATGGGAATGGCGCACCCGCTTTACCCGCTCATCAGTCAGAACGAGCAGGAAATCGTCGACGGAATAAGCGATTCCGCGCTTGCGGACTGCTTTACGCTTGCCGCAAAAAACGATATAAGCATAGAACTTCACGCCTGCCTTTACAGAAAGAACACAAAACTCGACGAAGACGGACTTTCCCCTTCGTATTTGCGCATCCTTTCCGCCGCAAAGGCGTGCGGATGCAAATTCCACTTCGGCTCCGACTCACACAGAATGAGCATGTTCGTCGGTTCGCACGAAAAACTGCTGCTTGCGGCGAAAAAACTCGGAATTACAAAGAACGACATATGGGATATATGATTTTTCGTTGTTTTTATGCACAAAAATCATTTTTTGAATGTGTGTAAATTGACGAAATATCAAAACATTGCAATATTTAATTGACTTGACGGAAAAAAAGTGATAGAATAACTTTGTGTAAAATTAATTACTTAATTAATATTATCAGAAAGGGAAAGAACATGAGAAGAAAGATTATTTCTGCGGCGATACTGCTCGTGCTCCTTACGATTTCCGTTTTCGGAGCGGAATTTGTAAAGGCAAACGCGTATACCGCCGGACAATTCACCGACGTACCCGCAGGCGAATGGTATGCGTCGGAAGTCGCATCGACGTATGAGCTCGGGCTCATGCAGGGCGACAGCGCCAGCACGTTCAATCCGGAAGGAAACGTAACGGTAGCTGAAATTTTGACTATAGCGTCGAGAGCGCACGCTATATACAACGGAAATACCATAGACACGTCGTTCGGCGACCAGTGGTACACTCCGTATTACGCATATGCGCTCGCAAACGGAATTGCGTCGGAAGGCGAATTCGACAGTCTTGACAGAGCGGCAAAGAGAGCTGAAGTTGCAAAAGTGTTTGCATCGGCTCTTCCGGCTGACTACTACAACAAGATCAACGACGTGGCAAAGGTTCCCGACGTTCCGGATTCCTATTTTGCAAAAGACGCGCTTCTGCTGCTCTATAACGCAGGCGTGGTAGTAGGAAACGACGATTACGGCAACTTCTTCCCGGAAAGCAAAATCACGAGAGCGGAAGCGGCTGCAATCATCAACCGCGCGGCTTTGAAGGAAAGCAGAATTGCAAAGACTCTCAAGAAGGTGTCCGACGACGACGCTTACACCGCAGTTATAAACAGCGGTATGCAGGGCACGAAAGAGGGCATCAGCTCCGGCTGGGCGCTCGATAACAGAGGCGGTACGCCGAGAACGAGCCTTATGGGACGTTACGGCAACGTTTCCGATATCGACAAGGAAGCGGGAGTTGCTTACATAAGATATCTCAACAAGGCCGATAAAGGCGTTCTCAATCTCAAGATCAGAGTCAACGGCTCAAGCCAGGACGGCCTCTATCTTGCATTCCTGAACGAAGACGGCGACTACACCTACAGAATTAAGGTTATAAACGGATACTACAGCCTTATGACCGATTTCGGCGACAAACCTCTTTGCACAAAGAGCGCAGTTAAGGGCGGTATAATCTTTGAAATAATCCTCGACCTTGACAACGGAACAAGCAAGACGTATCTGTGCGAACAGTTCCTCGGCGAAGCTCCGCTTCTCAACGGCAAGGACGGCAAATTCAACGTAAAACAGCTCAAAGTCGGCGTTGACGAAGCAGGCACCGGCACCGTGGGCGTAAACTGGGCATATATGACAGGCAACTACGCAGTCGATGAACAGTTCAGATTCGCAACGTGGCAGAGCGGCGCGCTTCCCATGGGTTGGGAACACACCGGCGAAGTTACCATCGGCGGCGAAAAAATGACGTTCGGCGGCAGATCGTCCGTTTCCAAGAAGTTTGATCCTCAGAGCGGCACTGTTGTCGGCAAGACGGAATTCAGACTTCCCAAGGGCGAAGTTATTTCCTACTGCTTGAAGAGCAGAGGCGAAGTCGTTGCGGAATTCACCAACGACGAGAGCAACTTCTATATCAACGGCACGAAGGTTTATGACAACTACTACCAGAACCTGTGGTACAGAATCCGTCTCGAACTCGATACCGAAAATATGAAGATACTCTTCAAACTCAACGACAGAATTATTACTGAAGTTCCTTTCGCAATCAGCACGACGTCGATTGACGAGATGAGTTTCGAAAACAAGAGCTCGACTGAAATGACCGTATACCTGTTCCAGGTATTCAGAAAGATAAAGCATGACGACTACGTTCCCGTACCTCAGGCTCCCGCAGGCGCTGACGACTATACGATAGGCCTCAACTACTGTCCTATCTGGGCAAACGGCGAACACTTCGGCTGGTCGTGCATCTCGCCTTACGACGATCCCTATCCGGTACTCGGATACTATGACGAACCGTCGGCGGAAGTTGCAGACTGGGAAATCAAGTACATGATTGAACACGGCATAGACTTCCCGGCAATCTGTATCTACTTCGTAAACAACCAGGAAGGTCCGCAGAGAATAGCCGACACCGAGGCGCAGCAGCTCTTCGAGGGCTACATGGAAGCGGAATACTCGTATATGATGAACTACTGCATCATCTGGGAAGCTTTGAACGGCAAGTCGCCTAACAGCATGGAAAACTGGAAGAACGACTACGTTCCGTACCTCATGGAAAACTTCTTCAAAGACGAAAGATACATGAAGATAGACAATAAACTCCCGATTATCGTGTTCTCGCCCGAAAGCATTATGAGCAGAATGGGCGGCGCGGCTAACGTAAAAGAAGCTATCTGGTACCTCGACAGCGAAGTAAAGAAGCTCGGTTACGACGGCGTTATCTTCATGGCATGCGGATATTCCTCCAATATGCATAAATCTCTCGGTTTCAGCGGCGTATCGGCATACAGCTGGGGCACTTCGGGCTACACCGCTGAAAACAACATAAACTCCATTCTCAAGAGCGCTGCAGACACAAGCGTATATACCGTTCCTACAGTATCCGTCGGCTTCAACAGCCTGCCTTGGATGGGCGTTAGATACCCGATGATAACCAAGGAAGAATACAGACAGGCACACGAATGGGTAAGAGACACGTATCTCAAGACCTATCCGAAGGAAGAATGGCAGAAGAACTTCATAATGCTCTCGACGTGGAATGAATACGGCGAAGGTACGTACATCATGCCGACGAGAGACGAAAGAAAGTTCGATTACCTCGACGTGATCCGCGAAACATATACCAAAGCAGGACCGGCTGACGAAAGCATCGATATGATTCCGACAGACGCTCAGCTCGAAAGAATTACCCACCGTTATCCTCAGTATCTCAGACTTCTGAGAAAAGAAGGATTCAAGGGACAGACGGTAACCGAAGACGAAGTTTCGAAGGACTATCTGATAGACTACGCTAAATACACCGGAATTTCGTATGAAGGCGTAACAGGAAAACAGACGAGCGCGGGCTTTACCGGTACTACCAATAACAGAGACCCGATGGTTATAGTTTCGGGACTCAACGGCAAAGTAAACTGCGACCAGATCGCGGGCATGGAAATCACGCTCAAGATCCCGAAGGGAACGCGTATAGAAGTATTCTACTATAACGAAAACGAAAGAGGATTCACTCAGTCGAACAGCGCGTCTTACAACTCATCCTCGGATGATTTCGAGACGGTATTCATCCCGACCTTCCCGCTTACCAACTGGACGGGCAACCTCCAGGCACTCAGAATTGACGTAGGCGACGGCGGAGGAATCGACTTCACGATTAAGAGCGTACAGTTCTATAAGTGGAAGAACGTAAGCATTTACTCCAAGAACGCGTCCATCAACGGCAATAAGTTCCAGATGACGTTTGCACCGGAACTCTCATCGTCGGGCGACATCGTTGTTGCATTCGACCCCGCATGCGCTATGGACTTCTTACTCAACGCATTCTATGAATGGGATAAGGCAAACGGCGTTCTCACACTCAACTTCAAGAAACACGTTCTCGTTTACACGGTAGGCAAAGACACCTATACGTTCGACGGCGTAACCAAGAACCTCGGATTTACGCTTGAGACGTGCGACGGACTGCCTCTGCTTCCGATGCAGAAGCTCTGCGAAGATATGGGATTCGGCTTCAATATCAACGCAAACAACGAAATCGAGATCGACACCGAACTCGCCAGTTTTTTTGAAGCGCAAAACGCCCCTAAAACGCCGGGTGAGTGGGGATTTGACCTTACGGGAAGCACTGATGGTTGGACGTCATTTAATATGTCCCTTTTCGCAAACGATGGCTACCTTAATTGCACAACGAACCCCGAATATCTTGAAAACGACCCGATAATAATGCTTTCAAGAATAGAACTTAACGCAGCTGATTACAAAAAGCTTACGTTCAAGGTAAGATATAATTACGAAGGAAGCTCGGAGCAGAAGGCACAGTTGTTCTTCATAACGGCTGACGACAGAGGCTGGAACGAAGAAAAATCGATTAATATCCCGCTCAAGAGCACCTCGTCCTCCAACGGCGAATGGGAAACGTATACCGTTGACATCACCGCAAAGGGATGGACCGGCACAATAACGGGACTCAGATTCGACCCGTTCAATGCACGCGGCGAAATGGATATCGACTATATCAAACTCACAAAGTAAAAAGACAATAAAAAATGCTGTCCGTGAAAACGGACAGCATATTTTTATACTGTTTTTATTTGTAAATTCTCGGAACGCGCCGGGAAATACCGCAAATAATCTCGTACGGAGTGCGGCCCGCGGCCTTTGCAATCTCTTCGACGGTGATTATGTCGCCGCCGTCTTCTCCGAAAATCGTAACGTCGTCGCCGACGTTTATTTCTTTGCCCATCGGGTCAATCATCGCCATGTCCATGCAGATAAGACCTATAATCGGGTACCGCTCGCCGCGGATTATAACAGAGCCCTTGCCGTATGATAAGCTTCTGCATAGCCCGTCGGCAAATCCGGCGCCTATAATCGCTATCTTCATATCTTTGTCCGCAACGAATTTCTGCCCGTAGCTTACGCCCTCACCCTTTTTCATCTCGTGGACGTTTATAACCTTTGTTTTGAAGCTCGTCGTGTGCTCAAAGTTTTTGTCGTCGGTCGAGTAGCCGTAGTAAAGCGATATTCCCATTCTCACGGCGTCGAGACCGAAACTTGAGAATTTCGCAAGCCCCGCGCTGTTCGATAAATGCACGATCTGCGGATTTATTCCGATTTCACGAAGCTTTGAAACGGTGTTTTTAAGCCTTTTTGCCTGAAGAAGCGCAAAATCGTCGCCGCCCTCGACGTCAGCCGTCGCAAGATGCGTGAAAGCGCCCTCGCAGATGATATTTTTGTTGTTTTTTATGAGTTCAGACGCTAAAATGAGGTCGTCGCAGAGATTATCGCCTTTTGCGTTAAATCCGGTCCTGTTCATACCGGTGTCGGCCTTTATATGTATCTTTACGGGCCTGCCGGACGCGATTTCTATGATTTTCTTCAAGTGCTCGCTGCTGTCGAGCGCAAGTGATATGTCTTCTTGTATCGCATTTTCTATGTAATCGTCCAGAACGTAGCCGAGGATGAGAATAAGACCTTTTATTCCGCTGTCCCTCAGTTCGATTGCCTCATTTATGTTGGATACCGCGAAAAAATCGCACCCTTCTTCCGCAAGCCGCTTTGCAACGCTCACGGCGCCGTGTCCGTATGCGTCGGCTTTTATAACCCCCGCAACCTTTGCGCCGTTTGCAAGCTTCATGCCGTACCTGTAATTGTGCGCAACTTTTTCAAGGTCCACGATAAGACGCGTCTTTTCTTTGTCAACGAGTTTCAATTTTTACACCTCTTCGATTTTGATTTTCTTTATTTTTATTTCAGCGCGGCTTTCACCGCTTTTTACACAGACGTAAACGGGATACCCCGTGTTTTTGTCGTAAATGAAGGTATAATCCATATTATTTATCGGTTTTTCCACAACGTATGCGTCGATGATTCCGACGCCTTCAAGCTCGAAAATCTCGCCGCACTTTGTAAATTTGTCAGACGGAGTGTTCCTTATTTCAGCTGCCACGCCGTTTCCGAACGCACTTGAAATGAGACTGATTTTTTCGACTGCGTCGGCGGGAAGCTCCGCTTTTATGCCCGAAAACGAGACGGTGATAAGGTTGTTTTCGTCCGCTTCCGAAATTTCCGCGGATATGCCGGAAAACGGGTCGGGTGAAGTAACATCAATTCTGATTTTGTCGTTTTTGACGACGTTCGCCGTCCCCGAAACGCTGCCGTTTTCGCTTTCGAAAAAGAATTCAACCTGCGAAGCGTAGTCCGAAAAGAGAACGTCGCATAAATTCGATTTCCCGTTTGAGGAATTACCGCAGGAAGAGAGAAAAGCAGCAAATAACAGCGAGAAAATGAGGGTTATTGCTTTCGTTTTTGTCCGAAATCTGATTTTTAACGTCTTAAAAGAACGTTTTTTCGTAAAAATGCCTCCCGAAAAGTATTAAGGAAGCAGTTTTGCAATCTCCTCCGGAAGATCCGACGGCAAAAGACCGTATTCGGAGTATTTCTGCTTGAGCACGTCGGATGCGTATCCGTGTAAGTAAACTCCGCAGACCGCCGCGTCAAAGGCGGAAACCGAAGTGTTTGCGGCAAGCCCTGCGATAAGCCCTGCGAGTACGTCTCCGCTGCCTGCTTTTGCAAGACCGGGATTTCCCGACGAATTAATTGCATACTTTCCGTCGGGAGACGCGATAACAGTGCCCGCGCCCTTTAAGACGACTATACAGCGGTATTTTTCCGCAAACTCGCGCGCAACTTTTATCCGGTTTTCGTTTATGTAGCTTACGTCAAGCGAAGAAATCCGTGAAAATTCCAGCGGATGCGGCGTGATAACGGGTACCTTGTGCGCTTCCTTTAATACATTTATATTATCGGCAAGCATATTTATTCCGTCGGCGTCGATAATAAGACGGCAGTAAGCCGTGGTTATTATGTGATTCAAAAGTTCTTTTTTGTTTTCGGAAATCCCGAGCCCGCAGCCGATTAAAATTGACGTGTATTTTGAGGTTGACTGCGATAACTTCTTGACCTGACCCTCGTCGTCCTCGTCGTAAGGCGCGTAAATCGGCTCCGCAAGCGAGACGCTCACGCGGTTTATGACGCTCTCGGAAGACGCAAGAGTAACGAGCCCCGCGCCCGAGCGCAGTGCTGCTTTGCATGAAAGCAAGGCGGCTCCCGACATGTTTTTGCTTCCGCATATCGCAAGCAGTTTTCCGTAATCGCCCTTGCTTGAAAATTCCATTCTTGCGGGAAGAGCGGACTTAACGTATGCGCTGTCGGGCGAAAAACTGTCATACGGCATACTTTCAAGCGCTTCCGTAAGCGGAGATAATTTCAGAACAGATATTTTTCCGCAGAAAAGCTTTGCGGGATAGGAAAGGAGCCCTACTTTCATTGCGGCAAGCGTCAAGGTCTCGTTTGCGGCAAAAGCGATGTTTCCGACGCTTCCGTCGTCGCACCTGACTCCGCTCGGCACGTCGAGCGCGATTTTGCAGGCGCGCGCGTTGTTCGCGGCGTCAAGTACCTTGTAAACCTCGCTTTCGCTCTCAATGTTTCCGTGAAAACCGATGCCGAAAACGGCGTCGATGATTACGTCGGAAACGGCAATGATTTTGAGCTGCTTTTTTATGTCGCTTTCCAAAGCTCCGCCGCATGAGACGTAGCTTTCAAAGAATGTTTTTGCAGGTTCCGTCGTCGGAGGAGAGGCAAATACGTCAAGACATATGACGTTGACGTTCTTTTCTTTTAACATGCGCGCAAGCGCGTATCCGTCGCCCGCGTTGTTGCCTTTTCCGCATAAGACAGATACCGCGTCGGACGGTTTTATGCGCGGGAAAACGTCGTCAAAGACCGCTTTTGCGGCTTTTTCCATCAGCTCTTCGGGGGTTGTACCGCCGTCGAATAACTTCTGTTCCGCGTTCCTTACCGCCAAAGGCAAATACAGTTTCATTGCCGCACCTCCATTTCTTAATCTGTTATATCTATTATACAACTAAAAAACAAATTTGTAAACAATCATAAATATAAAGTATAATATAATATTACTTGACAAAACATGCAAAAAATGCGATAATTATTAAGTAAAATAATATATAAAAATAAGTATGTTTATTATAAAGGAGATAGGGTTATGCAGACTGCCGGACTGTTTGAACAGATAAGAAAAGCGCTCCCCGGAATGTCAAAAAGCCATAAAAAAATAGCAAACTATATCATAGATCACAGCGAAAAGACGGCTTACCTCACGGCGACAAAACTCGGAGAGTGCGTCGGCACGTCGGAATCGACAGTCGTCAGATTTGCAATAGAGCTCGGCTTTTCGGGATACCCCGAATTCCAGACAGAACTCCGCAAAAGCCTGCGCTCGAAGCTTACCGCGGTGCAGAGAATTGACGTCGCGGACACCATGATGGGCGAAAAGAATATTTTGCAGAAGGTAATGTCGTCTGATATAGGAAACTTGAAGGCGTCGCTTGCAAACCTCGACGAAAAGGCGTTTGAAGAGGCGGTTGACGCGATATGCTCGGCAAAGAACATATATATAATCGGCAAGCGCTCGTCGTATATGCTCGCGGACTTCATGAACCATTATTTCAGCTATATTTTCGACAACGTGCATCTGGTAAGCTCCAACAGCACAAGCGAGCTTTTCGAGGAGATATTCAGAATTTCAAAAGACGACGTGCTTATAGCGATTTCCTATCCGCGATACTCAAAGAGGACCAAGACGGCGGCGGAATTTTCAAAGAAAAAGGGCGCGACGGTAATCGCGCTCACCGACGGCGATATGGCGCCGATAACCGAATTTGCCGACGTGAAACTGTTTGCGATAAGCGATATGGCGTCGTTTGTGGACTCGCTGGTTGCACCGCTTAGCATAATAAACGCGCTTATAGTCGCGATAGGCCGCAAAAACAGAATAACGATAGAGAATACCTTCAACGAGCTTGAAAAAATCTGGGACGAATACGACGTTTACGAAGCCGCAAGAAGCTGATGAATAAAAAAATGACGGAAAAAGACGGAAAAATCAGAGTGGCGGTAATAGGCGGAGGCGCGTCGGGACTCATGTGCGCCTGCACGGCGGAAGAATGCGGCGCAGACGTTACGCTTTTTGAAAAAAATAAATCCGATAAGGTCCTTAAATCCGAAAACCGCTTCGATAACGCCTATCTCGGCAAAAAACTGCTGATTACGGGCAAGGGCAGATGCAACGTTACTAATGATTCCGATATAAATACCTTTATGAAGAACGTGCCGACAAACCCCAAGTTCCTCTATGCCGCAATCAGCGCGTTTCCGCCTGAAAAAACGATGGAGTTTTTCGAAAAAAACGGGACGAAACTCAAAACAGAACGCGGAAACAGGGTTTTTCCACAGTCTGATAAATCCGCCGACATTTTAAACGTTTTCAAGAAAAAAATAAAGGAAACCGGCGTAAAAGTCGTAAATCAAAAGGTCGTTTCGGTAGAAAAAAAGGACGGATTTTTCGTACTTTTGACGGACGGAAAACAAAAATATATATTCGATAAATGCGTAATCTGCACCGGCGGCATGTCGTATAAAGGAACAGGCTCCGACGGAGATGGATATAAGTTCGCAAAAAAGTTCGGACATACGGTAAAACCGCTTTCCCCGTCGCTCGTGCCGATGGAATGTAAAGAAAAAGAACTTTGTAAATCTCTCAGCGGACTTACTCTCAAAAACGTGGAATTTTCCGTTTACGATACGGCAAAGCCCAAGGGAAAACCGCTTTTTTCCGAGAGGGGCGAAATGCTCTTTACGCATTTCGGAATATCGGGTCCGCTCGTGCTCAGCGCGTCTGCTCACATTAAAAATCCCGAAAATAACGCATATCGCGCGGATATCGACTTGAAACCCGCACTCGACGGGGAAAAAATAGATGAAAAACTCGTAAAACTGTTTTCGGAAAAGAGCAATACCAATATCTCAAACGCGCTTTCGGGTATGCTTCCGAAAAGCCTTGTCAAGCCTTTCTGCGATTATTGCGGAGTGCCGCCTTACGAAAAGGCGAATTCCGTAAGCAGAGAAGAAAGAAAAACAATCGCTCGCGCGTTTAAGAAGTTTTCCCTTGAAATATCGGCTTTCAGACCGATTGACGAGGCGATAATAACGTCGGGCGGAGTTGACGTAAAAGAGATAAACCCGTCGACAATGGAATCAAAACTCGAAAAAGATCTGTATTTTGCGGGCGAAGTCATAGACGTTGACGCATATACAGGCGGCTTTAACCTTCAGATAGCGTTCTGCACAGCATATCTTGCGGCGAAAAGCGCCGCTGAAAAACGAAAGGATGATTAAAATGTATTCAATAGCAATAGACGGACCTTCGGGCTCGGGCAAGTCGTCGCTTGCAAAACTGCTTGCAAAAGAACTCGGATATATCCACGTCGATACGGGGGCAATATACAGAACGATAGGCCTTTACGCAAGGAAAAACGATATTGACCCGCACGACGAAAAAACGCTGTCGGAGCATTTTGATAATATTCATATAAAAGTCGACTGGATAGACGGAAATCAGCATATTTTCCTTGATGACGACGACGTTTCGACGGAAATAAGGACCCCCGAAATATCCATGTACGCGTCAAACGTTTCGGCACTCCCGAAGGTGAGGGAGTTTCTGCTCGAAATGCAGAGGGATTTTGCGAGGAAGAAGGACGTCATAATGGACGGCCGCGACATAGGAACGGTCGTGCTCCCAAACGCCGACGTCAAGATATTTTTGAAGGCGGACGACGAAAAAAGGGCGATGAGACGGTATCTCGAACTCAAAGAAAAAGGTCAGGACGTCGAATACGAAAAGGTGTACGAGGAACTGATTTTAAGGGACAAGAACGACTCTACGAGAAAGACGGCTCCGTGCGTGCCGGCACAAGACTCGGTTATACTCGATAACTCGGATATCAATTTGGAGGAAACGCTTGAAAAAGCATTGGAAATAGTAAATGCAAAACTCGGTGCAGAACGTTAAAGCAGGAAAAAAAGTTAAAGAAAAAGGTAAAAAACTGTATAAAACCGCGGTGTTTCTGCTCGGCGGACTTGTGAGGGCGCTGTTTTTCGCAAAGGTAACGGGACGTGAAAACGTTCCCGAAAGCGGTGCCTGCTTCGTGTGCAGCAACCATATGTCAAACTGGGACGCGGTACTTCTCGCCTCGGCGTTCAGAAGACCGATAAACTTTATGGCGAAGGTCGAACTTTTCAGAGTGCCGCTTCTGGGCAGACTTTTAAAGGCGCTCGGCGCATTTTCGGTGGACAGGGATAAGACCGACATCGGCTCGATAAAAACGGCGCTGACGCTCATAAAAAACGGCGAACCCGTCGGCATATTTCCGCAGGGCAAGAGATGTTCGGGCATGCACCCGAGCAATATCGGCATAAAGAGCGGAACGGGAATGCTCGTGTATAAGACGCAGAGCAGCGTAATCCCCGTTTCGGTTTACACAAAAAATTACCGTATGCGCCTTTTCAGAAGAGCGTACGTGAACATAGGCAAACCGATATTTTTCGAGGAATACGGAGTAACGGAAAAAGGGCCGGTGGGCTATCAGAAGATAAGCGATAAGATTTTTGACAGAATCTGCGCGCTTAACGACGCGTCAAAAGCGGAGGATGAAAAGAAATGAGCGCGAAAAAGGGAATAGAAGCTAAAATCGTCATCGCGAAGGACTGCGGCTTCTGCTTCGGCGTAAAGCGCGCGGTGGAAACGATTTACGAGCTTAAAAACAAGACCGATAAGAAAATCGTCGTCGCGGGCGAGCTCATTCATAACAAAAACTTTATAGAACGGCTCGAAAAGGACGGAATATACTGCATCGACGAGGGTGAAATAGCTGAACTTGAACGCGAAAAGGATAACGTGATCGTCGTAATAAGGACGCACGGCGCAACAAAAGAGCTCGTCGGAAAAATAGAAAAAATGGGAATAGAATACGTCGACGCGACTTGCCCGTTCGTGAAGAGGATACATAAAATCGTCGATGAAAATTCAAAAAACTGCGATTATACGATTATAGCCGGGGACAAAAATCATCCCGAAGTAAAAGGCATACAAAGCTACTCGCACTCCGCGACTGCGGTGCTTTCCGACGAGGACGAATGTGAAAAATTTGTTAAGAGTACCCCTAATTGTTCACAAACGGCGGTGCTTATGGTGTCCCAGACGACAAATAATAATGAAAAATATGTAAATTGTCAAAAAATTATAAAAAATCTATATACAAAAGTGAAAATATTTGATACAATATGTAATGTTACCGGTAAAAGGCAGAACGAGGCAAAAAAAATTGCGTCAAACGCGGATATAATGTTCATAATTGGCTGTGTAAAGAGTTCAAACACGAAAAAGCTGTATGACATAGCGTCGGAATACTGTAAGAAAACGTATCTTGTCGAAGACGCGTCGGAAATACCCGAAAGCGAAATCATAAGCGAACTTGAAAGAGCAAAGGAATTTTACGGAAGCGAAAAAAATGACTTTACGGTAGGAATCACAGCGGGTGCCTCAACACCTGATGATATAATAGAGGAGGTAGTAGCCGGAATAGGAAGGATAATTAATTCCGGTGAAAGTACAAACTAATGGACACATCAATGATTAACGATGCTATGAGTTTTGAGGAAATGCTCGACGCATCATTCAAAACACTCAGAACAGGAGAAAGAGTAAAAGGCGTAATAACGTCGGTAACGCCGACGGAGGCGCACGTTGATCTCGGTATTAAATATACAGGTATGATCCCGCTTTCCGAACTCACTGACGACCCTACCGCAAAGACGGAAGACGTAGTCAAAGTCGGAGACGAAGTAGAAGTTATCGTAGTTAAACCGAACGACGCCGAAGGAACGGTTCTCCTCTCAAAGAAGAGAATTGACACCGATAAGAACTGGGAAGCAATAGCCCAGGCGGAAAAAGACGGAACGGTTCTTTCCGGCAAGGCGATAGAAGCCACAAAGGGCGGAATAGTTCTCGTGTGCGAAAACGGCAGAGTATTTATTCCGATATCCCAGACGACGCTCCCGAGACGCGAAGAGCCGTACGAAGAAAAGGACCTCCAGCAGTTTTTGGGCAACACCTATGAATTCAAGGTTATAAGCGTCGACGAGCGCAGAAAACGCGCAGTCGGCTCAATAAGATCGGTCGCTTCGGAAAAGAAGAGAGAAGCGGAAGCAAAATTCTGGGAAACGGCGGAAGTCGGACAGAAATTCACCGGCAAAGTAAAGTCGATAAAGAATTACGGCGCGTTTGTGGATCTCGGCCCCGTTGACGGCATGGTTCACGTAACGGAACTTTCGTGGAAGAGAATAAAGAATCCGAGCGAAGTCGTAAACGTAGGCGACGAAATCGACGTTTATATCAAGGAGCTCGACCCCGAAAAGAAGAGAATTTCCCTCGGACACAGATCCGAAGCGGAAAATCCGTGGAATATCTTTGAGAACAAGTATAAGGTTGACGACGTTGTCGACGTAAAGATAGTAAGCCTTACTCCTTTCGGCGCATTTGCCGAACTCATCCCCGGCATCGACGGACTTATCCATATTTCGCAGATCTCCAACAAGAAGATCGCAAAGCCCTCCGACGAACTTTCAATCGGTCAGACGGTAAC
>JAGDBE010000069.1 GCA_017959195.1 Clostridia bacterium
GAAACCGAGTTTTTGATCTGTTCGGTGAGGTCAGCAACTATTTTCTGTTTCTGTTCCAGAATTTTTTGACTGGGCATATTGTTCAACCTCCCAATTGAAATAAAAAAATCTTTCTTCCGTTGCGCCTTGCATACCGAAAGAAAGAATATCAACCGACTGTAAAGTTAAAATTCTACCCTCGGCAGGGAAGCAAAGCTTTTACGGAAACCTGCTGTCTTTGGATAACAGCGGAATTATACCACACCTTTTTTCCTTTGTCAAGGGTTTTTTCAAAAAAATTCAAAAGAAAAAGCCGGACGTTTGATTATCCGGCTTATTTATTGGCTTCGAGTACCTTTTCGGCGGCTGATACCGCGCGTTCGCGCAGCCAAGCCGGAGAAATTATCTTAATACTCGTGTTCATAGACATTATCATACCGAGGAAAAGTTCGGTGCTTCTGAATTCGCAGAAATAACGGTGCTTTCTCGGGTGCGACTCTATAATGAGGTTCTTGAGTTCAAGCACTGCGAGCTTGTCTGGAATCTCAAGCTCGGCAATATACGGTATCTGAAGCTGAACGGGGTTCTTTTGCTTCGATTTGCCCGAAAACTTTGCAGTGATGCCGGAAAAGTCCTCGTCGTTTGCGTCGGTTATGTGCGTGGGAAGCAAAAATTCCTTCGAATACTTAAATCCTCTGTGGACGTAGTCGTATTCGATGGGCGCGCCGAACTCCGACTTCATATATTCAACGTCGCGCTGTCCCTGACGAAGCGAAACGCCGAACCTGTCGGCTATGTGCGCGGCGTTCGGATAGTTGCCGGAAATTATGCGGTCGTGCAGCCAGAGTATTCTTGCAGTCTTGTTTGACGCGTTATCAGACTTTTTCATCGTTTTCTCCGTTTTCTTCATAGGTTTCGGGCTCGATCTCGGGCGGCGCTATGCGCTCAAACGCCGCGCGCGCAAACACGAAGACCGCAGTGCGCGTAAACGTGTAAGCAAACATAGCCAGAGCCAAAACCGTATAAATTATATAGGTAGGAAATACCGGCGCTTTAATGATACCGGCGCAGAACGCGATTATGAACGGTACCGACGCCGACGCCGAAAGCAAGGACGACGTAAGTCCGAACGCAAAGTAAGCGCGAGGGGCAGGTTTGCCGACGAGTACGCGCAGCTCGGTCAGGAACCAAAGCATAAAGAAGACTCCGGCAACCTGAAACGTTATTTTCGCGTCTGCGTTCATTGAAACCGAAATATCAAAGTGTCCCGAAATAATTGAAATCGCAACGGCGACCGGCACCGCAAAGCCGAATACGGGATGCACCGTTTTTACGACGTTTTTGTCGGCAACAAAATTTATAATGAAATATGCGGCTCCAATCAGAAGAAACAGACCGCCGATAACCAGTACGACGGTATAGGTCACGCCAAGTCCCGTAAAGAACGAAAGTACCGCTTTGTTTCCGAGGACGGCGAGCCAGAAGATTATTCCCGTCGCGGCAAAGACGGCGGCGGTTATTCCCGACGGTATGAGCGCGGCGAGCGTCAGCGGAGAACTTCCGTTCAGCTCTTTTTTCGGTATAAATATAAAGGAAGAGAAAAACGCTATAGCCGAAACTGCAATAAGAGCTCGCATTATCGAAACGAGCAGGGAAGAATTAAAATAGTTTGCCGAATAGTCATAAGATTTGAAAAGCGCGACGGTTTCAAGCAAAATTACCGCAAAAATCAGTATTGCCGCCGCAAAAAAGTACGCTTTAAGTTTCGTTGATACTTTCTTCATAAAAAATCCTCAAATAAACGCTTATTTCAGGTAAATTATAAGACAAAATTGTGAATAATTTGTTTACAAAGCCAAAAAATCGCAAAAAAACGCTTGCAAATGCTCTCAAAATCCAAAAAAACGGCTGTTTTTGTGCAAAATTCACAAAAAATATTGAAAAACAGTTGAA
>JAGDBE010000070.1 GCA_017959195.1 Clostridia bacterium
GAAGCAGCGTGGGGGATTTGATATTTTGAATCTCCGAAAGCGGTGTGTTTCCGAAAACGCGCTTCATGTTTTCGTAATTGTACGTGGTGTCGGAGTCTATTATTTTGAATCTTTCGGCAAACTGCTTTATTCTGCTTGTTTCGGGGAGAATTTTCAAATGCTCTTCAAATAAAAGCCAGCTGTCCATGGTAAATACGGTTGTTCCGAAAAGCAGGGACGCTCTTTGAAACGCACTGTCGAGATTGCTTTTCGATATGTCCGCGCCTTTCGGTATGTGAATCTGTATTATCGACTGTCCTTTTGAAACTGTCGCGGTTTTAAGCTTTTCGTCGTTAAAGTCAAAACGGCATAACTTGAACTGTATGCCGTAAATCTGGAATAACTCAAGCGCAGGCAGCAGGCAGTTCCAGACGTAAACGGAATTTGTTTGAAGATAGGGAACGGCGTCGTCGTAAAAATCGCCGGGAATGCCGTATTTTTCATAATAAACCTTTGCTTTTGCGTATAAATACTTAATTACTTCGGAAAATCCGCGTTCTTCGTCGATTGACGCTTTTGC
This sequence comes from Clostridia bacterium, assembly GCA_017959195.1. Classification (GTDB taxonomy): domain Bacteria; phylum Bacillota; class Clostridia; order Oscillospirales; family CAG-382; genus UMGS882. The sequence goes on from JAGDBE010000070.1 coordinate 560, forward strand.
AAACGCTTCTTTGAGCGGTGTGAAGAACTCGTCCTGCGGATAAAATCCGTCGGGCAGAAATCCTATGTCGTTGAATACGCCTTTTATGCCGAACGGCTTTTCCTTTTTAAGAGCAAGCGCAAAAAAATCGGTTTCGACGTTTGTGTTTTTGAGCAGCTCGTAAATTTCGGGAGTAATTGATATCACCTCATATTTTAGTTGATTCCGAAATATATCATGAGAACCTGAATGTCGGCAGGGCTTACGCCTGAAATGCGGGACGCTTGTCCGATGCTCGTCGGACGGTACTTTGAGAGCTTTTGCTTTGTTTCGGCGCGAATGCCTTTTATCGCATAGTAATCGGTGTTTTCGGGAATTTTCTTGTTCTCAAGTTTTGTGAATTTCTCGGCTTCTCTCAACTGCCTGTTTATATAGCCCTCATATTTTATTTCTATCTCAACGGCTTCTTTTTCTTTATCGGTAAGGTCTTCCGGACGGTATGCGTCGACTTCTTTCAAGGCTTCGTAACTCAGCTCCGGGCGCTTTATAAGGTCGGCAAGCGGAATTCCCGTGTTTACCGGAGTCGATGCGTGCCCGTCAAGTATCTTGTTCAGCTTTTCCGACGGAGGAATGTGGGTGTTCTTTATTCTATCGACATCCGCGTCGATTTTTTCATATATCTTCTTGAAAGATTCGTACCTTTTTTCAGAAATAAGACCGAGCTTGTAACCGAGCGGAGTCAGTCGCCTGTCTGCGTTGTCCTGGCGGAGTAAAAGGCGGTATTCGCTTCTTGATGTCATTATTCTGTACGGCTCGTTGGTGCCCTTGGTTACGAGGTCGTCAATGAGCGTGCCGATATATGAGGAGTCGCGCGGCAGCGTGAACGGCTCTTGCCCTTTAACGTATAATGAAGCGTTTATTCCCGCAATAAGTCCCTGGGCGGCGGCTTCTTCGTACCCCGAAGTGCCGTTGAACTGTCCTGCTCCGAAAAGTCCGGGGAAGTCCTTGAATTCAAGACTCGGCTTCAAAGACAGAGGATCAGCGCAGTCGTATTCAATGGCATAGCCTATACGCATAACGCGCGCGTTTTCAAGCCCTTTTATGCTGTGAAGCATTTCAAGCTGAACTTCTTCGGGAAGCGAGGAGCTGAAGCCCTGAAGATACATTTCCTTCGTGTCGCGTCCGAGCGGTTCAATAAAGAGCTGATGACGCGTTTTGTCGGCAAAGCGCATGACCTTGTCCTCTATGCTCGGACAGTATCTCGGACCTACGCCCATAATCATTCCCGAATAAAGAGGGGAGCGGTGAATGTTTTTCCTTATGATTTCGTGTGTTTTTTCATTTGTGTAAACGATATAACATGGAATCGGGGAAAGATTTTCCTTGAAATTTTCTGTGTCTGCCGAAAAATGTTCGGGCCTTTCGTCTCCGTCCTGCCTTTCAAGCACGTCGTAATTTATGCTGTCTGCGTGTATGCGCACGGGAGTACCCGTCTTGAAGCGCATAAGCGGTATGCCGAGATTCTTTAAGGATTCCGATAAACTGCCGGCGGGGAACATTCCGTCGGGACCGCCGTCGTAGCTAACGTCGCCGACGATAATTCTGCCTTTTAAGTAGGTTCCCGTCGATATTATAACGGCTTTTGCAGTCCATACCGCGCCGAGCTTCGTTGTAACGAGCCAGTTTTTCCCATCGCGCTTTACGTCGGTTATTTCAGCTTGAATTAAAGAGAGATTTTCGGTGTTTTCAAGCTGTTTTTTCATCAGAATTCTGTATTTTGCACGGTCCGCCTGCATTCTCAGTGAATGAACGGCAGGCCCTTTTCCGCGGTTTAAAATTCTGCTCTGCAGACATACCATATCCGCAATTTTTCCCATTTCTCCGCCCAGAGCGTCTATCTCGTAAACGAGATGGCCTTTTCCCGTTCCGCCTATAGACGGATTGCACGGCATGTTGCCGACGGCGTCGAGGTTTATCGAAAAAAGAGCGGTTTTCATGCCGAGGCGCGCGCTCGCAAGCGCGGCTTCAATGCCCGCGTGTCCTGCGCCGACGACTATAACGTCTGTTGTTTCGGATTTGTATTCTGTCATTTTCGGTGTCCTTTATTCTTCAAAAATAATGTTTGTCCGCGTGGTTTTGTAGTCTTCGGGAAGACCTATTCCCGATGAATTTAGTGATTTAATAACGTATTCGGGGTTTAAGTTCATGCAGTCGTAAGCGGTGAGCGTAAGATCAATTATAAAAGACGAGCCATTGTTTTCGGCTTTTGAACAAACTATCATCGGTTTTATGTCGGTGAGCTTGTCGCCTGATTTGGAATGTTTCATTACAGGCGCAGGATTTTGGAGCGCAGCGTTCACTGCGTTTTCGTCTCCCGTGTAATCCTCAAACTCTACGCGGTAAACGGCGTATTTTATGTTCTTGATTTTTTTGCCCGGTTCCGATACCGATTTTATTTGAATATCGCTCGATAAACTGCTTTGCAGCTTTTCTTTGAATTCGCCGCAGTCGAAATCTTCCGTAAGCGAGACGTCTAATATTTCGTTTTCGCCCTCCATTCCGACGGAAAGAGGAAGCCCGAACGCCATTTTAGGCCTCGGATTGTATCCTTCGGAATACTTTAGCGGAATGCCCGCGCGCTTCATCGCGCGGATAAAAGTGTGGGTGAGATCAAGGTGGGAAATGAATGCAAGACTTCCTTTTTTCGAAAAAACAATTCTGAAATCCGTCATATTTAACCCTCCTTTGCGGTTTTGGGGTTGATGTCGCGCTTTAAGCAGAGAGACGCGCCGAATTTCGCGGCGCCGCACGCCGAACACTTGGTAAGACAGTCGGGAGTCGTAACCTCTTTGAGCGCCTTTTTCGCTTCGTCTATGAGGAATTTTTTGTTTACTCCGCATTCGATATGGTCCCACGGAAGTATCTCGTCAAAACCTATATTCCTTTCGGCATAGAACGACGGGTCGATATTTGCGTTTTCAAACGCCTTCATCCATAAATCGTACGAAAAATATTCGTCCCACGCGTCGAATTTCATGCCGAGTTTGTTTGCTTCGATAAGGGCTTTTGAAAGCCGCCTGTCGCCGCGCGCAAATACCGCTTCAATGCGCGAAACTTTCGCTTCGTGCCAGTTGTAGCGGATTTTTCTCGTAGTAATGCAGTCTTTTAAGTGTATCTGCTTTCTCGTAAGCTCGTCAAGAGAATTTTGTCCGAACCACTGAAAAGGCGTGTGCGCTTTCGGAACGAGGCACGCAACGGAAATGGTAACTTCAATGCTTTTTCCTTTCGGACGGTTGGGATTTTCATAGTATACGTTGACTATCTGCTGACCGAGATTTGCGATTCCCGCAACGTCGTCATCCGTTTCGGTGGGAAGACCGAGCATAAAGTATAATTTGACGTTTGTTCTTCCTGTTGAAAACGCGTTTCTGCAGCCGTCAAGAATTTCTTCCGTCGTAAGATTCTTGTTTATAACGTCTCTTAGGCGCTGTGTGCCCGCTTCGGGCGCAAAAGTGAGTCCCGATTTGCGTACGCCCTGCACCTTTTCCATAATTTTAGCTTCGAAACTGTCAATTCTCATAGACGGCAGGGAAATTCCTATTTTTTCGTTGTCCGTCCATTCTTTGAGCGAGTCAACTAGCTCCATGAGGCACGGATAATCGCTTATGCTCAAAGAGGTAAGCGAGATTTCCTCGTATCCCGAAGACTTGAACAGCGAATACGCCTGGCGGTTTAAAGTTTCGGGAGACTTTGCACGGTACGGCCTGTAAATTATGCCCGCCTGGCAGAATCTGCATCCTCTCATGCAGCCGCGCGCGCATTCAAGCATAATTCTGTCGTGAACCGTTTCGGTGAACGGAACGGGCGCTTTTTCGGGAAAGCGTGCGCCGTCAAAATCTTTAATACAGCGTTTTTCGACAACAGACGGAACGTCGGGGTATTTCGGCTCGACTTTTGAAATCTCACCGCTTTCCGAGTATTCAACGTTGTAAAGAGATGGCACGTAACAGCCCTTGACGTGCGACACTTCGCGCAAGAATTCCGCTCTGTCGAATTTATCGTGCGTCTTTTTGTAGTCTATATAACACCTTACCGCCTCAACAAGTCCTTCTTCGCCTTCTCCAATGCTGAAAACGTCGAAGAAATCCGCTACCGGCTCGGGATTGTACGAACACGGACCGCCGCCGATTACTATCGGGTGGTCGTTTGTCCTTTCGGATGAAAGAAGCGGAATTTTAGCAAGAGAAAGCACGTAAAGCACGTTTGTGTAAGACATCTCGTATTGCAGGGTAAAGCCGAGAAAATCAAAGTCGGACAGTGCGTCTCCGCTTTCGTGGGCGTATAAGGGAATGTCCTTTTCTTTTAAAAGGTCGCCCATGTCTGGCCAGGGCGCGTACGCCCTTTCGCACCAGATGTCTTCTTCGGCGTTGAGACAGTCGTACAGAATTTTAATTCCGAGGTTTGACATTCCGATTTCGTAAGTATCGGGAAAGCAGAACGCAAATCTCGCGTTCATTTTCGACTTGTCTTTCAATATCTGATTAAGCTCGCCGCCTGTATAGCGCGCGGGCTTTGAAACTTTTTTCAAAAATCGGAAAGCTCGTTCTTTCGGAGTCATTTTATCAACCTCTGATAAACATATTTATACAAAATATATAATATCAAAAATTTCACGATTTGTAAAGTGAAACAATAAAAATACCGCATGAATATAATGTCATAAAAAAGGGAAGGAAACAACCTGTTTGATATGACAAAAATTCTTGCGTTGCTTTTCGGCGTGCTTTTACCGTTTGCCGGAACGTCTCTGGGCGCCGCCGTTGTATATACTTTTCAAGGAAAAATAAATGAAAAAATGCAGAAAAACATGCTCGGCTTTGCGGGCGGAATAATGCTTGCCGCGTCGGTGTGGTCGCTATTACTTCCGTCGCTTGAACTGAGCGGGAAACTCGGAAAACTGTCTTTTTTACCCGCTTCTGTCGGACTTTTTTCGGGAAGCATATTCGTTTTGCTCATAAACAGATTTGCAAACGGAATTTCCGAAAATCAAAATTACGATATGCTTTTCTGGGCTGTAACGATACACAATATCCCCGAGGGGATGGCGGTAGGCGTCGTGCTTGCAGGAATGATGAGCGCAGGCGGAAAGGTAACCGGAGCTGAGGCGGTCTCTTTAATTGCGGGAATCGCTTTGCAGAATTTTCCCGAAGGCGCGATAATTTCCGCACCCCTTGCAATGAAAGGCGTGAAAAAAAGCAAGGCGTTTTTCGTGGGAAGCATGTCGGGCGCCGTTGAGCCGGTTTTTGCGCTTATAACTTTTTTTGCGGTGAGATTCGTCGAGCCGCTTCTGCCGTTTGTGCTCGCATTTGCGGCTGGCGCCATGATTTACGTCGTCGCCGACGAAATAATTCCCGATGCGAAAGAGTATGAGAGCGAAAGCGGCGCCGGCATGTGCGTTATACTCGGATTTATGCTGATGATGATTCTCGACGTCGCGCTCGGTTAAAAAGCACCGTGCAATAGCACGGTGTTTTTTAAAAATTGATATTACGTATTGACAATTAAAGAAAAATGTGCTATTATACATACAAATTAAGGCAATGAAGAGAAGAGTAGATATAAAAACTGCGTTAAAGAGAGCCCTGCGAGCTGAGATAGGGTACGGAAGATTATATCGAACATGGTCTCGGAGCTGCGTACCGACTGCTTTATGCACAGGCTACGATGGGAGCGCCCATAACAGCGCGGGGGTATATTATAAGTACTCGTTGAGGCGTATGCCGCAAGGCGTATGCGAATTAAGGTGGTAACACGAAGCGTTTGCTCTCGTCC
>JAGDBE010000071.1 GCA_017959195.1 Clostridia bacterium
CCGAATCCACCTTCCCCCACCAGAAAAAAGCACGCGAGAGCGTGCTTTTTTCAATGTTATCCTTTCCGTGACGGAACGGGTGATATACCTTCGGTATGATATCGCGCTTTGCGCGATGATATACGCCTGAAGGCGTATTAAGGAACGGATATTATATCATATTCGGCGTAAGCCGAATATATCATATTTGCACAAGAAAATATATCATATCGAGCGAAGCGGGATATATCATTGAAATAATAATCCGTCGTTTTCGGTCAAATCGCAGAAAAGGCGCTCGAAAATCCTTGATTTTTATTTTGAAATATCGTATAATTATAGTTGAACCAAGGCGAAATACCATTTTTATAAAAAAAACATAAGGAGATTTACTATGAGCGAAGCAGGAGAAAAACGCATAAAAGACTACGTCGACAGTCTGAAACTCGATGAAAAAATAAGCATCGAAGAATTCCGCAAGGCAATTAAAAGCGCGTACATGGACAGGTCGTTCCAGATCTATTTCATCTGGAAAAAATTAAAGGAATTATATCCCGAAGTCGACGCGAACAGGGTTATCCGCGAGGGCTCGTTTGATTTCGGAGTGTTCCAGGGCAAAAAAATCGTCGAAAAATACGGCGGAACCGAAAACGTAGGCCCCTCCGAAGCGGTTTTGGGACAGACGTCGAAGGGCGGATTTCTCGTTTTCGAGCAGACGCTTCTTGAACTCGAAGACGACCGCGCGATAAAGCATTTCCGCAACTGTCCGCACGTTGAGGCGCTGACGGAGCTCGGAGAATCTCCCGAAACGATAAAAATGTTCTGCCGCGACATGGTGGGACACTGCGATTACGGCATCTGCGAGCCGTTTGTGAACGTTGACATCACGTTCCCGTCAACCGTCGCCGACGGCGAAGGCAAGGGCTGCATGATGACGATTACGAGAAAGAAAAAATAACAAAAAGCACGCAAAAGCGTGCTTTTTTATTAAAAACATATTGACACGGCGTCAGAATACATGTATAATAATATTGACAGCGTGTCAGAATAATATTGAACCACAAAAAAGGAGAACGACGTTATGCCGAAAGGTTCTTCGGAGCTCACAAACGCGCGGAAGGAAGAAATCGTATCCGCGTGCGCAAAGCTATATGAAACAATGAGTTTTAAGGATATCACGATCAAAGAAATCGGGAAAGAAACTTCATTTACCCGCACGTCGATATACAATTATTTTGAAACGAAAGAAGAAATATTTCTCGCATTGTTTCAAAAAGAGTATGAATTATGGGTTGAAGGGTTGAACGCTCTTATTGATGAAAACGACCGGCTTGACAAAGACGGCGCTGTTTCGCTTTTTTCGCGTTTGCTTGCCGACAGAAAGGTGCTTCTTAAGTTATTAAGCATGAATCATTATTATATGGAGGAAAACAGCAAACCGGAAAATCTCACATCCTTCAAGAAAGCGTACGGAGCGTCTCTTGACGCTGTAAGGCGTTATTTTTCAACATTTTTTCCGGAGATGGAAGACGAGGACTTAACGCGTTTTATTTATGCGTTTTTCCCGTTTATGTTCGGAATTTATCCGTACACTTCCGTTACGGAAAAGCAGAAAAAAGCAATGGAAAACGCAGGAATTAAATTTAAAACCCATTCGGTGTATGAAATAATTTATAATTGTGTAAAAAAACTGCTGCAGGGAGGTAATGAAAAATGAGTAAAAAATTAGTAGCGTATTTCAGCGCAAGCGGAGTAACTAAAAAAGCCGCCGAGCTGCTCGCAAAAGCGTCGGGTGCCGACATTTACGAAATTGTACCGAAAGTTCCGTACACAGGTGCGGATTTAAACTGGACGGACAGGAATTCAAGAAGCTCCGTCGAAATGAGAGATCCGTCGTCGCGCCCGGAAATTGCGGATACGAGCGCCAAAATCGAAAACTACGACACAATCTTTTTGGGTTTTCCGATTTGGTGGTACGTTGCGCCGACAATTATCAACACTTTTCTGGAAAGCTACGATTTCTCGGGAAAAACAATCGTGTTGTTTGCCACCTCCGGCGGCAGCGGATTCGGCAAAGCCGTCGACGGGCTCAAAGGAAGTGTCGACGCGAGCGCGGCAATTAAAGAAGGAAAGATATTAAACGGAAAAATATCGGAAGAAGAATTAAAAATATGGGCTGATAAATTTTAAGAAAAGAGTGAATGCATTATGAAAAAATCCGTATCTTTTATTTTATCAATCATAATGATTTTATGCCTTTCTTTTACCGGATGCGCGGCGCAAAGCGGTAGCGCGGCGGAGCAAAGAAGCACGGAAATCATTTTGCAAATCGGCAGCCCCTCAATGACGGTCAACGGAACGATTAAAGCCATTGACAACGAGGGCACGGTCCCGATTATATTAAACGACAGAACGCTTCTGCCGGTAAGAGCAATTATTGAAGAAATAGGCGGTACCGTTTCTTGGGACGGCGACGCATACGAAGTTACGCTGATTTACGGGAATGATGAAATCAAACTCAAAATAGATAGCCCCGAGGCGTTTCTCAACGGAGAAAAAGTGATTCTGGATACCGCGCCGACCATTATAAACGACCGGACAATGCTCCCTGTCAGATTTATTGCGGAAAGCTTCCGTTTTGACGTAAAATGGGAAGAGGAAACGCAAAAGGTCATTATAACAAACAGCCAAAACGCAAAAACACAAATTGACGAAATCGGAACCGCACCGGATTTGTCCGGCAGAAAAAGCATTGTCATTTATTTTTCCTGCACCGGCAACACAAAAAAGCTTGCGGAAAAAATAGCGGCGGCAACCGATTCGGACATGTTTGAAATCGTACCCGAACAGCCTTACACAACACAGGATATCGATTATAACAGTGATTGCAGGGCAAACAGAGAGCAGAGCGATGATTCCGCGCGTCCAAAAATTGCGTCGATATTTGAAAATCCCGACGATTACGATACCGTATATCTCGGATATCCGATATGGTGGGGCACCATGCCGAAAATAATAAACACCTTCCTTGAAACCTACGATTTATCTGATAAAACCGTTATGCCCTTCTGCACGTCCGGAAGCAGCGGAATCGGAACGAGCGTAAAAGCGATAAAGCAGTACCTGCCCGACATTAAGGACGGAATGCGCGGAACGGCGTCTACAACGGCGGAACAGATAAAAACGTGGATTGACAAAAACATTCAAACGGAGAAAACCGAAATGAAACTGCTTATTAAAATCGGAGATGAAATTTTATATGCCGCAATGGAAGACAACACGTCGGCGGCTGATCTTTATGAGCTGCTCAAAAACGGCAGTATCAAGATTGATATGCACGACTACTCCGGATTTGAAAAGGTCGGCGTTCTGCCTCAATCCTTAACAAGAAACGATTCGCAGATCAATACCGATTACGGAGACATAATACTTTATCAGGGAAATCAATTTGTAATATATTATGACAAGAATTCGTGGAGTCTGACAAGGCTCGGTCATATTGAAAATATATCGCAGGAAAAGTTAAAAGCCGTTCTCGGAGACGGCGACGTTACGGTGGAGCTGTCAATTCAATAAGCAAAAAAACTGCGGAGCGCATGCTCCGCAGTTTTTTTATGTTTCAGCTCAAAAATCCGTTTATGATCTGTTCTTCCGCTTCGGCTTCGGTAAGTCCGAGCGTCATGAGTTTTATTATCTGCTCGCCGGCAATCTTGCCGATTGCCGCCTCGTGCACGAGCGACGCGTCAAGGTCGTTTGCCTCAAGTCCGGGAACGGCCAGAATCCTGCCGTTATCCATTATTATGGAGTCGCATTCGGTATGTCCGCTGCACGGCGCGTTTCCTATGATTTTTGCGTCAAATTTCTGATAGGAATTATCCCTTGCAACCGATCTCGAAACGACGTCCGCGCTTGAGCCCGCTCCGTTCAGGTAGACTTCATAGGTACTTACTGCGTTCTGAGACGCGTGCGTCATGAGGCGTTCCCTTACGACGAGTTTTGCGCCCGCTCCGAGCACGGCTTTCGTCATGCGGTTTGTGTCGTCGACGCCCTTTATCTGCACCATTTCCATCTCGACGCTGCTTCCCTCTTC
>JAGDBE010000072.1 GCA_017959195.1 Clostridia bacterium
CTTTGTAAAGGAAGGACAGTTTGATAATTACGATAGAGCGACAAAGAGACACGAGGTGGCGGAGCTTTTTGAAAAGGCGAGGCCGAGCGGATTTTATACGCCTGTAAACGACGTTGTAAAAATACCCGACGTATCTTCCGCAAAGAGCTATTATGGCAGCGTGCTTGCGCTTTATAAGGCGGGCGTTGCCATGGGAAGCGACTCTTTCGGAAACTTTCTGCCCGAAAACGACATAACCCGAGCGGAAGCGGCGACGATCATCACAAGGGCCGCGCTTCCCGAAATGCGGCTCAGAAAGACGCTTGATAAGATAAGCGAAGACGACGCATACGCCCTCGTGCTCTGCTCGGGACTTTCCGGCTCCCATGAGGGAATAGCTTCCGGCTGGCTCTTAGACAACAGAGGCGGCATTCCGAGAACGTCGCTTTCGGAGCCGTTCGGAGCACTGTTTGATATAGATGAAAACGCGGGCTGCGCGTACATAAGAGAGATGAATAAGGTTACGACGGGAGTCGTTACCATGAAGACGAAAATCCTTGCGGATACGGATATGGAGGGCATTTACCTCGAATACCGCAACGAAAAGGACGAAAGCGTTTACAGAATTGAAATCATCCAAAACGCGTGGCAGATAAAGAAAAAAGACGGAAGTTTTGAAAAGATATACGAAATTTCCGAAAACGAAAACGAATTTGAATTCATAATCATATCCGACCTCGATAACAACAGGGCGCAAACGTATATAAACAGACGCGGCTGCGGCGAGTATCCTCTGCTTACCGAGGGAGAAGATACAAACTTCATAAACTTCAGATACGCGACGACCGATAAGAGTACCGCGGGCTTCAGCATCGGCTCGGTGCTCTCGTACGTGAACTACGCCGCGTATGAGGATTTTGCAACCGCAAAAGAGGCGTCCAAGCCTTTCGGCTGGACTTTCGGAGGTAAAATCGGATACGGAATGTACTTGACCGTGCCGGAAGAAGGATTTGCCGCAACAAGCTTTTCGCCGGTAAGCGGAAACGTCGTTTCGGAATTCCAGTTCGTGCTCCCGCAGGGCGAGAGCATAAGCTTCTCGCTTAAAAGCGGAAATAAGGACGTTGCGGTGTTCACGTCGGATAATGATAATTTCTACGTGAACGGCAAGTGCGTGTATGAAAATTACTACGAAAATATGTGGTACCGCATCCGCCTTGAACTGAATACCGATACCGAAATAATAACCGTAAAGCTCAACGGCAGAGTCATAGACAGCGTGCCTTTTTTGAGAAGTGCGACTTCGGTGGATAACCTTATATTCAAAAACGAAGACGATTCCGACGTCTGGCTCGACGACGTGTACGTTTTCAGAACGGTTGAACACGAAGATTACGTGCCGCGCCCGAAAGAACCTTTGGGCGACGAGGATTATATCATCGGAATGACGGTCTGCTCGCTGTGGAGAGACTCGATAAAGTCGTTTTACGAATGGTCGAAGATAACGCCCTATAAGGACCACGACTTAGTAATGGGCTTTTACGACGAGGGCAATCCCGAGACGGCGGACTGGGAAATAAAATATATGGTGGAACATGGAATAGACTTTCAAGAGTTCTGCATCTATTTTAATTACGGATATCCGGTAAGGTCCGACGCGCACCACTTGTACGGCGGCTATATGAACGCGAAATACTCGGATATGCTGTCCTTCGGCGCGATATACGAGGCGGACAGCAGCAGCAACCCGGGCTCTCTTGAGGAATGGAAAACATACTACGTTCCGTACTTTATAGAAAACTTCTTCAAGGACCCGTGCTATAACGTGATAGATAATAAACCCGTACTCACGATATACGGCATCGGCTCGTTCGTAAGGGGATTCGGAAGCATAGAAAATGCAAAGGCCGGAATGGAATATATGAACGAGGAAGTAAAGAAACTCGGCTTTGACGGAGTAATGTTTTTGTCAAACGGCTGGCAGGGCGCAGACGTGAAGGAACTCGGCTTTGAGGGCTCGCATTATTACAGCGGCGGCCGCGACGTGTATACGTATGAGCGCAATATAGACAGAATGAAGTCGGACGAGGTATATAATATACCCGTCGTAACCGTCGGATTTAACTCGCTTGCCGTAGGCGACGAGAGAACGCCGGTCATCACGGTTGAGGACTATAAAAAGGCGTATAAATACGCAAGAGACGAATACCTTCCCAAAAACGCAAAAGAGGACTGGCAGAAAAAACTGCTCTATACCGCAACGTGGAACGAATACGGAGAGGGACACTTTATCGCACCCACAAAGGACGAAAAGGGCTTCGGATACCTTGACGCCATACGCGAACTGTTCACCAGAGCTGATGTAAACGACCTTCCCGAAATCGACGTTGCGCCGACCGAAAGCCAGCAATTGAGAATATCGCATCTGTACCCGCAGTACAGAAGACTGCTCAGAAAAGAGGGTTATGTAAAGGAAGCAAGGCCACAAGGCGACTTTACGCTTGTCGGAGAAATAGATATGACAAAGGTTGATTCCATACAGGAATGGTCGGGCAAATATTCGTTCACAAGAGATAAAAACGGAATAAGCGTAACGGTGGAGGGTTCTGTTCAGCCTTTGGCCATCCTGCATTTTGCGGGAACCGAGTTCAACCTCGACGAAATAGACCTCGTAAAAATATACGGGGTGATACCGTACGATACGCCGGTCGGCATATATTATACGACGACGATGGACTCCACCATGGACGAAAGGAAACACGTCTATACATCAAGGTCCGAAGAAAAGGCAAAAAAGGAAACCGTCGTCGAAGTCGACGTGTCGGAGGAAAAGAACTGGAACAGTTTTCTTTCCATCTTAAGGTTGGATTTCGGCAAGGACGGCATTTATTCAAGCATCAGAAAAGTGGAATTCTATAAGAATAACGCCCCCGAACTTGTAAAGAATATCATAATAAACAATAACGTAACCGAAATGAACTTCTCGGTGCAGAAGGAGAAAAACGGAGAGCCGGTGATCGCGTTCGACCCGAAAAAAGCGCTGGATTACCAGCTTAACGCCTTTTATACGTGGGAAAGGGATAAGGGCGAACTGACGCTGAACTTTACCGACCATACGGTAGTTTATACGGTGGGCAGGGACACGTATATTCTTGACGGAAAAGAAAAAGCACTCGGATTTACAATGAGGGAAATCGACGCACTGCCGCTCATACCGATAAGGATGCTTTGCGAGGACGTCGGATACGAGTGCAGCGTTAACGGTCAAAACGAGGTCGTAATAAAGACAAAACAGTTCGAGCTTTACAGCGAGATGCTGGAAAGAAAGAAAGAGCAGAGCGTTGAAGACTATATCTGGGAATTCAACGGGAGAAACGATACGGAGGGCTGGACCTCGACGTTTATGAATCTCTCGACGCTCGGCGGCTTTATGACCTGTCAGGCGGTGTCTACAAGCAACGACCCCGTAATATACTATAAAAACCCGACGGAAATAAACGCGTCCGATTTTACGAAGTTTGAAATCAGGGTGAGATATAAGTATTCCGCAAGCACACCGCTTCACATGCAGATGTATTTTTCGACGGCGGACCACGGCGGAATGAGCGAATATAATTCGTTCCGCGCAAATTATAAGAGCACTGACAGCAACGGAGAATGGGAAACGTACGTAATCGACCTTACCGAATTCGAAAAGTGGTACGGCAAGATAACGGCGCTCAGATTCGACCCGTTCAATGCTGTCGGGGATATAGAAATAGATTATATGAGATTTTCGTAAAAAATCATAAATAAAAAGGCACGGTTAAACCGTGCCTTTTTATTTTTATTTCATTCAGTCTTCGGGTCCGTTTTCGGGGACGTAAAGCATGGTGTTTCTGCTTTCGCAGAGGATTTTCACGTCGTGGTCGGGCATGACAAAACTTATAATAAAGCCCTTTTCGTCGTCATAACCCGGATTGAAGTCCTCTCCGTCTACGTAAAACGAATAGTCGGTGTCGGTCGCGATGAATTTGTAGTTAATTTCGACCTTTTCGCCCTCCCTGTAGGAGTCCTTCACGCCCTCGTAGAAAAATTCCTGCCCACAGAGGTCGAGTTTGTGTTTCGGCTTGCTTTTACAGCCGCAAAATATGATTACAAGGGAAATTGCAAGGATAATGATTAAAATTAAGGCAATTATCTGATTTTTCATTTTCCGCCCTCCGTAACAAGCCTCAGTTTTGCGATTTCGTCATCCGTAAGATTCCGCCATTCGCCGTATTCAAGGGATTCGTCAAGCAAAAGCGACGCAAATTCAACTCTTTTCAAGAAAACCACTTCTTTTTGTCCGCAGGCGTAGCATAAACGCTTGACTTCGTGGAATTTTCCTTCCGTAAGCGTTATGTATGCGCTGTTTTCGTCGTCTTCCGATATTTCAAGTTTTGCTTCCGACGTGCGCTTGCCGTCGATTATTATGCCGTTTTTCATTATCTCCTTGTCCGACTCGGAAAACGGCTTGTCGCAGGTTGCAAAATACTTTTTTGCAACGGCGTTTTTCGGGGAAAGCAGTTTGTGGGACAGACTTCCGTCGTTAGTCAGAATAAGAAGCCCGTATGTGTCCTTGTCCAGCCGCCCTACGCAGTTTATGCCCTTGTCCGCGTACTCTTTCGGAAAAAGCGAAAAGACGGTTTTGTCCCTTGCGTCGGAAGACGCGCATACAAGCCCCGACGGCTTGTTAAGCATTATGTAAATGAACTCGGAATAGGTGAGTTTTTTTCCGTCAAAGGCTACCTCGTCGGAAGACGGGTCAACCTTCGCGTCGGCCTTTTTCAAAACGCTTCCGTTTACCGAAATTCTTCCGGCACGGATTGCCGAAAAGGCGTCTTTTCTGCTTAAAATAAGCGCGGAAGATACGTATTTGTCAAGTCTTACGGTGCTCATAACTAAAATTCCTTGTAAAAAATAATGTGATTTATCTCTATGTAATAATTGTATCACCGCAAATACGGGCGTGTCAAGAAAAAGCGCTTGAATAAAAATAAAAAGTGTGGTATAATACGCAAAGACGGAATATATATAAATAAAGCGGCGTATAATTTACTTTTTGTTCACAATTAAATGAAAATACCACTTGCAAAATAAAAACAAGTGTGGTATAATGCATACGTTGCGGTATGTAAACCGTTAAAAGATACATGAACATTCCTCTGCACGCTGCGCACGAATGTTTTGAAATAAGGAGGAAAAACCCAATGAATAATCTTGTTGAGGCTTTTGCAAAAGAGCAGCTGAAAACTGAACTTCCCAAGTTCAATATAGGTGATACCGTAAGGGTACACAACAGAATCAAGGAAGGCTCAAGAGAAAGAGTACAGATGTTTGAAGGAACAGTAATCGCAAAGAGAAACGGCGGAATCGGCGAGACCTTCACGGTAAGAAGAGTTTCTTACGGCGTAGGCGTTGAAAAGACGTTCCCGATCCACTCGCCCAACGTTGTGAAAGTAGAAGTACTCAGAACCGGACACGTAAGACGCGCAAAACTCTTCTATCTCAGAGACAGAGTAGGAAAGAGCGCGAAGGTAAAGGAACGCATCGAAAACAACTGATGCATACCTTTCGCGGAATCGGTAATTCGCCCCGCACGGGGTTTCAAAAAGGGGCTTTCAGCCCCTTTTTATCTTTGCATTCAAACGTTTTGAAAGGAAATGCGGTATGTCTGAAAAAAGACTCGAAAAAGCGGTAAAACTTAATAAAGAAGACGAACTGAGCGGAGCGCAGAGGGCGGCGCGCGAGATTTTTGACTGGATACAGACGTTTTGCGGCGCGCTTCTTTTCGGAGTAATTCTTTTTACGTTTTTCTTCAGAATCGTGACGGTTGACGGAGAATCAATGACGCAGACGCTTCAGAACGGAGACAGACTGATAATAAGCAATTTGTTTTATGAGCCCGCACGCGGCGACATAGTCGTCGTTCACGACACCGAAACCAAAATCATGATGGGACAGGACGCTTTTTCGGGACCTATAATAAAGAGAGTAATCGCAACCGAAGGCGAAAAGGTAAAGATAGACTATAATAACTGGACGGTTACGGTAACCGACGTAAACGGAAAGGAAACCGTGCTCCAAGAGCCGTACGTGAACTATATTTTTTATGATGAAACGAATGTATTAAAGCCGATCAAGAGCCCCGAAAGGATAATTTATCCCGACAGCATTGCCAATAACGTGGAACATACCGTAAAAGAGGGCTGCGTGTTTGTCTGCGGAGATAACAGAAGCAATTCGCTCGACAGCAGATACGTAGGCGACGTTGATAAGAGAAAAATTCTCGGCAAAGCGCTTTTCAGGGTATTTCCGTTTAACGCGCTTGGAGCGCTCTATCACGCGGAATACAATACTTGAGAAAATAACCGGAACGGAGAGAAAAAATTGAAAAATTACGATATAGTAATTATCGGCGGAGGAATAGGCGGACTAATGACCGCGTATTCAGCCTACGAAAAGAATAAAGACGCGAAAATCTGCATTATCGACAGAGGAAATCCGATAGAAAAACGCTCCTGCCCGATTATTGCGAAAAAGGTCTCAAAATGCATTAACTGTAAACCTTGCAGCATAATGCAGGGACTCGGCGGCTGCGGAGCGTATTCCGACGGCAAGTTCATTATTTCAACCGAATACGGCGGCTGGCTGCCGCAGTATCTCGGCGAGGAAAAGACGATAGAATATATCGAACGGGTGGATAAAATACTCGTTTCCTACGGCGCGCACGAAAACGTGTATATGCCGAGCGACGAGATAAAGCTCGAGTGTATGAAATACGACCTCAGGCTTCTTCAGGCAAGGGTAAAACACCTCGGCACCGACGGAAACTTAAAGACGATGACAAAACTTATTGCGGATTTGTCGGGCAAAATCGACATCTTCCCGAACGAAGACGTCGTCGAGATAAAAGAGGATAAGCATATAATAAAATCCGATAAAGACGAATATTCCTATAAAAAACTCGTCGTTGCCGTGGGCAGGGTAGGCGCCGGCTGGTTCGGAGACCTGTGCAGAAGCAAGGGAATAACCGTATCGAATAACCAGGTTGACATAGGCGTAAGAGTGGAACTTCCGAGACTTGTGTGGAGGGAGATTTCAAGACAGATATACGAGCCGAAGATACTGTACCGCACGAAAAAGTACGGCGATATTTGCAGAATGTTCTGCTTTAACGACGGCGGAGAAGTCGTAATGGAAAACTCCGACGGCATTATGACCGTAAACGGACACGCAAATAACGACGAATCGAAAAAGACGCAGAATACGAACTTCGCGCTGCTTTCCACCGTAAACTTCACACAGCCGTTTGAAGAGCCGATTGCGTACGCAAAGCACGTTGCAAGCTTAAGCAACATGGTAAGCGGCGGAGGCGTGCTCGTTCAGCGCTTCGGAGACCTGCTTGACGGAAAACGCACCAACGACCACAGAATCGCGCAGTCAACCGTAAGACCTACGCTCAACGCGGTTCCCGGAGACCTGTCGCTGTGTATTCCCAAAAGACAGCTCGACAATATAATCGAAACGATGTACGCGATAAACAATATCGCGCCCGGCACGTCAAACTACGATACGCTGCTTTACGGAGTCGAGGCGAAATATTATTCGGTAAGACCGAATTTCATTAACGAAAACTTCGAAATATGCGATGACGTATATGCGATAGGCGACGGAAGCGGTGTAACCAGGGGACTTTCCCAGGCGGGCGCCATGGGACTGTACGTCGGCGAAAAAATAGTTTAAAACGAATAACGGAGGTCGTCATGGTCAGGTACGTTGAAAATCAGGACAAAGAAGCATGGTATAAACTTGATCATGATTTTCCTGAAACCTCTTTTGACGAAAAAGTCAGAAACCGTGAAGGGTACGTCTGCACGGCCGGCGGAAAAACCGTCGGAATATTGCGCTATAACCTTTTCTGGGACAAAATTCCGTTCTGCAATATGCTGTACGTCGCAAAGGAATACAGAGGCAGAGGATACGGAAAACAGCTCATGGAGC
>JAGDBE010000008.1 GCA_017959195.1 Clostridia bacterium
CATCTGAAAATGGGGCTGATACGCAGCAAAAACACTTCTCTTACGCCGGATGACGACGGAGAACTCACCGTCTATCTCTGGCCGATCGTGCGCGAGATGATCAAGACAGCCGTGGAAAACAAGCAAAACCTCATTGTCGAGGGCTGTTACGTTCCGTTTGACTGGAGGCGGGACTTTGAAAGCGAATATCTTTCGGAAATCCGCTTTATATGCCTTGCCATGACGGAAGAATACATTGAAAAGCACTTCGACGAGATAAAAAAACACGGTTGCGACATCGAATCCCGTCTGTATGACGACGATTTTACGCCCGAAAAAGCGAAAATGTGCAACAACGTGTTTATTGACGGCTGCAAAAAAAGCGGCGAGCGCGTAACTCTCATCGAAAAGGATTTTCCGTCGGTGATGCAGTCGCTGCTTGAAGAACAGATTTGACAGATTTAAAGGAAAAAGGAGTTTTTTCTATGATAAGTGATATGTTTTCGAAAATGATAGGAACGCTTGCGGTTATCCTTGTCGTTTCCGCATTTATCGGAGGCAGCGATATTATATCCAAATTCATAAAAAAAGACCGCGACTGGCGGTATTCGCTGCTTACCGGTTTACTCGGCGGCGTTTTCGGAATTTACGGCAACATTTCGGGCTTTGAACTTAACGGCGCGGTAATTTCCGTGCGCGACATAGGCCCCATGCTTGCGGGATTTTCGGGCGGCCCCTTGGGCGGTCTTCTTGCGGGCGTTATCGCCGGCATCCACCGTCTTACCATGGGCGGTATCACAGCGCAAGCGTGCGTTGTCGCCACCTGCTGCATCGGTCTAATATGCGGCGCCGTTTCGAGAAAGTGGCATTCGTTTGTCGAAAAGCCGTATTTTGCGTTAATTCTCGGCGCGTTGATGGAGGTTTTCCATCTCAGCGTCGTGCTCGTCATGGTAAAGCCGTTTGAAACCGCGCTTGACATAGTAAAGCAGATTGCAATCCCGTTTATCGCGGTAAACGCGCTCGGTTTTGCGATGATGATAGCAATTACGACATACATAGAAAAACAGCGCAAACTCACGATAGAAAAAAGCCGTCTGCAGTCGGAGCTTGAATTTGCAAGCGTAAGCCAGCATTCGCTTTTACCTTCGATAAACGACGACTATCCCGGCTGCAAGGAGCTTGACGTAAGCGCTTCAATGGAGACCGCAAAAGAGGTCGGCGGCGATTTTTACGACGTATTTTTCGTTGACGCGACCCACATTGCGTTCGTTATAGGCGACGTTTCGGGAAAAGGCGTTCCCGCGGCGATATTTATGGCGACGTCAAAACTCACGCTGCAAAACTGCGTAAGAGACATTCCCGACCTTGCGGAAGCGGTTGCAACCGCGAACAACTCCCTTTGCGCGAGAAACGACGCGGAAATGTTCGTAACCTTATGGGTGGGCGTTTTCGACATTGTGAACGGCACGCTTAATTTCGTAAGCGCGGGACACAATCCGCCCGTTCTGCTACGCGGAGACAAGGCGGAATTTCTTAAATTCAAGAACGGTTTCGTGCTTGCCGGCATGGAAAATGCGAAATACAAGGAAAACACGGTCATACTTGAAAAAGGCGACGTCATTTGTCTCTACACCGACGGCGTTACCGAGGCGGAAGACAAACATCACGCGCTTTTCGGCGAAGAGCGGCTTCTTTCCTGCTTTGAAAACAGAAGTTCCGACGCCGTTTCCGATATTATCGAAAGCGTGAAAAATGAAATCGACGTATTCATAAACGGCAACGACCAGTTTGACGACATTACGATGCTCTGCTTCAAATGGAAAAAGGATTCCTGACAAAAAACTTGATTTTCAATGAAAAACGGCTCTTTCGGAGCCGCTTTTTTCGTAAAGTGATTGAAGTATTTATAAAAATATGATATAATAATATAAAATTAACGATAGGATGTGATTTTGTGAAAAAATTCGGAATTATTATCGCTTTTATGCTTATTGCTCTTACACTCTGCTTCTGCGTTTACGCCGAAGACGGAAGTATGTCAGACTGGGCGGTTCAATACGTTGAAAGAGCTGTCGCCGCAGGATTCGTGCCTGCCGAACTGCAGTCGAACTACACTTCCCCGATTACGAGAAAGGAATTTGCAAAGCTTTCGGTCCTCTTTATCGAAAAAGAACTCGGATACACGCACAAGGAGTTCAAGGAAATAGCTAAAGGCCTCGGAGAAGGCATAAGCTTTACCGACACATCCGACGATTACGTGCTGACCGCGTCGAAAGCGGGCATCGTAAACGGCATCGGCGACGGACTTTTCAATCCCGACGGCAAAATCACAAGAGAAGAAGCGGCGACCATGCTGTCAAGACTTTACATTTTATATTCGTCGCAGGTAAGTTACGCCGAAAACGCTTTTGAAGACGGCGCGGATATTTCGGAATGGGCGCTCCCGGGCGTCGGTTTCTGCGTAAAATACGGAATAATGAACGGCGTTTCCGAAACGCTTTTCGACCCGCAGGGCCTTTACACGAGAGAGCAGTCTCTCACGACCTTCGTGCGTCTTTACGGGGTTACGGAATGGAAATCGTTTAACGAAAATGCGAAAATAAAGCGCAAGGAATCCGCTTACGCAAATCCCGACAACTGGATTTCGATACCCGAAATCACGAAGGAAGCGGACACGTTCTACATCTATCCCACCGCATTTATGGACTTCTCGCCGGACGCTCCGAGAGTATGCAAACTCGACTACGCGCCCATGAGGGAAAGTGCGTGGGGAATATTCCAGCTTCAGGCGACGGCTCACGAATCCGCCACAAACGTATTTGCGCCCTATTACCGTCAGATGAATATGGCGGTGGTATATCAGGTATCGCCTTCCGAACTTGCAAACGTCCTTGCAGGAACGCCGAAAGAATCGATATTTGAGGCGCTCGACTACTATTTTGAAAACTACAACGAAGGACGCCCCTTTATTCTGGCGTCGCACTCGCAGGGCTCCACGCTTATGCTGTACGTGCTCTCCGAATATATGAAAGCGCATCCCGACTATTATGAGCGCATGATAGCGGCATACGTTCTCGGCTACTCGGTAACGAAGCAGTTCCTTGACGCAAATCCGCACCTCAAATTTGCCGAAGGCGAAGACGACACGGGCGTTATTATTTCGTGGAACACCGAGGGTGAAGGCAACAAGAACGCATACAACTTCGTTGTTGAAAAGGGCGCTATCTCCATAAATCCGCTCAACTGGAAGCGCGACGAAACATACGCGGGCAAAGAACTCAATCTCGGCGCGATATTCTACAACGAAGAAACGGAAGAAGTTTATACCGTACCGGAAGCGGCGGACGCAAAGGTCGACGTTGAGCGCGGCGTTGTCGTAACGCACACCGATGCACTCTCCCCGCTGTCCGCGGATTCGGGATTCGGTCCCGAAAGCTACCACGAGGGCGATTACGGACTCTGGTACTTCAATATTCAGCAGAACACCGAAAAGAGAGTTGCGGCTTACCTCGCTTCCCACAAAGCCGAATAAAAACGGAGTATCCGATGGTTGAGAACATACAGGTAAAAACGGTAAAAACAGACGGCTTTTCGATGAATTATTTTTCGTTCGGGCGTGGAAAAGAACCCCTTGTCATCCTCCCCGGGCTCAGCATTCAAAGCGTTATGAATTACGCTTCCGGCGTTGCCCGTCCGTACCGCATGTTTACCGACGACTTTACGGTTTACGTATTTGACCGCAGAAAAGAACTGCCCGAGATTTATTCGGTTTACGATATGGCCGACGACACGGCAAAGGCGATAAATGCCCTGAATTTAGGCAAAATCTGCCTTTTCGGCGCGTCTCAGGGCGGCATGATAGCGATGTCTTTGGCGATAAAGTACCCCGAACTTATAAAAAAGCTTGTAATATGCTCGTCTTCCGTAAGCATGAAGGGCGCGCGGTTTGATACCGTCGAAAAGTGGATAGAACTTGCGAAAAAAGGAAACGTCTCCGACCTATACCTTTCTTCGGGAAAAGACGTCTATCCGGAAAACGTGTTTGAACAGCTGAAAACCGTTCTTTTAAGCGCCGCAAAGACCGTAACCGACGAGGAGCTCCGCCGTTTTATCATTCTGGCGGAGGGTATAAAGGATTTCGACGTTTCGAAAGACGTGTGCAGAATTTCCTGCCCCGTATTTGCGGCATGTTCCGACGACGACGGGGTTCTGGGCAACGACACGGCTTTGCTCTTTGCAAAATGCTTTGAAAAAAACCCTGATTTTACGCTTCACACGTATCACGGCTACGGACACGCCGCATACGACACCGCACCCGATTTCAAAGAGCGCATGAAAAGCTTTTTGAAGTC
This sequence comes from Clostridia bacterium, assembly GCA_017959195.1. Taxonomy (GTDB): domain Bacteria; phylum Bacillota; class Clostridia; order Oscillospirales; family CAG-382; genus UMGS882. The sequence continues at coordinate 4,332 of JAGDBE010000008.1, forward strand.
ATAAAAACAAGGTTTACCTTGTTTTCGGAGGAAAAAGTGAGTAAATACGAGCTTTTATGGCAATATATTGAGAAAACCGGCAAAGACGGTTTCAAACTGTCGTTTGAAGAAATCAAAAACGTCCTCGGTTTCGACATGGACCACTCATTTCTGAACTGCAAAAAGGAGCTTTCGGAATACGGTTACGAGGTTTCAAAAATATCGATTAAAGAAAAATACGTACTTATAAACAAGAAAAAATGAACGTTTCGGAGCATTACGACAAACTCATAGAAGAAGACAACGACCCGTTTTACGACGGAAAAATACTGCGCGAATACATGGACAAATGGGACGGAGAGGACTTTATACGCTCTCTGGAGCTCGACGAAACAAAAAGCGTACTTGAAGTCGGCGTCGGCACCGGCAGACTTGCAAAAAAGGTTGCGCCGCGCTGTCTTGAATTCGTCGGAATCGACGTCTCGCCGAAAACAGTCGAGAGGGCGCGGGAAAACCTTAAAGGTTTCGGCAACGTTTCAATAATCTGCGCCGATTTTACGGATTACCTGTTTGAAAGGCGCTTTGACGTCATTTATTCGTCGCTTGTCATGATGCACATTAAGGACAAAGAAGGGTTCATCTCGAAAATCGGCGGGCTTCTCAACAAAAACGGGATTTTTTGTCTGTCAATCGACAAAAGCAAGGAAAAATTTATTGATACGGGCAGCCGGAAGCTTGAAATTTACCCCGATTCGCCCGAAAAAACCTTTTCATTTATAGAGAAAACGGATATGACGGTTACAAAACAATTTGACACCGAATTTGCACACGTTTTTGTGTGCAAAAAAACTTAAAAGCGAGGTAAATATGGATTACAGACAATTTGAATTCCGTGCTGTAAAGCAGGATGAAGCGAATGAAACTTTTGAAATTGAAAAAATATGCTTCCCGCCCAACGAGGCGTGCTCGAAAGAGCATATGAGCGAGCGTATTGCCGCCGCGTCGGACTTGTTTCTCATAGCGCTTGACTCGGAAAGCGGCAAAATCGCGGGCTTTCTTAACGGGATTGCGACAAATGAAGAAAAGTTCCGCGACGAGTTCTTTACAGACGCTTCCCTTCACGATCCCGACGGAAAAAACGTCATGCTTTTAGGGCTCGACGTGCTTCCGGAATACCGCGGAAAAGGGCTTGCGAGAGAGCTTATGCACCACTATTTTGTAAGAGAGCAGATACGCGGCAGAAAAAAACTCGTTCTCACCTGCAAGGAAAGCAAAGTGGGAATGTACGAAAAATTCGGATTTTATGACCTCGGCCTTTCATCTTCAATTTGGGGCGGCGAAAGCTGGCACGAAATGGAACTTATTCTTACAAAGGCGGATTAAAACAGATGAATCTTGCAACCGAGCGCATAAAATACGTAATCGCCGTCATAATTTACGGCACAATAGGGCTTTTTCTCCGATACGTGAGTCTTCCGAGCGAATTTGTCGCAATGTGCAGGGGCACTATCGGCGCGATCTTCATAATACTTTATCAAAGGTCGAAAAATCAGAAAATCGACTTTTCTTCCATTCGCAAAAACTTAAAATGGCTTATCCTTTCGGGCATCATGCTCGGGCTCAACTGGGTGTTTTTATTTGCGGCGTATATGGAAACGACTGTTGCCGTGGCAAGTTTATGCAACTACATGGCGCCGATGATTGTCATCATAATCGCGCCCGCGGTTTTAAGAGAAAAGCTTGAAATTAAAAAACTTCCGTGCGTTGCGGCGGCCTTTGTCGGAATTATACTCGTTTCGGGCGTATGGCACGTCGGAATCGGCAATATTTCGGGCGTTTTCTTGGGACTTGCGGCAGCCTTCTGCTTTGTGATAATCGTCATATGCAACCGCAAAATAAGCGGCATTTCCGCGTTTGACAAGGCGTGGTTTCAGCTTGCGCTTTCGTCGGTTACGATTTTGCCGTATTTTCTCATAAAAAACCGCGGCATCTCCCTTGACTGGGACGTAAAATCGCTGCTTATCGTGCTTTTGCTCGGCGTATTTCACACCGGCTTTGCGTACTGTCTTTATTTCAGCGGAATGGGCACGCTTCCCGTTCAGACCGTGGCGGTTCTCGGCTATCTCGAGCCCGTCGTGTCGGTGCTTTGTTCGGTTATCTTCCTACACGAATATATGGATATTTTCGGATGGCTCGGCGCGGTCCTTATCATCGGCGCTGCGGTCGTAAGCGAACTTTTGAGCGACAAAAAAGAATTAAAACGGTAAAAGGCGGTGTAAAAATGAAAATTGCTCTCTGTCAGATGAAAATGGAGCAGGATATTGAAACAAACTACCGCAAGACGTTAAAAGCAATAAAAGAAGCCGCTTTGCAGAAAGCGGATCTCATTCTGTTTCCCGAAATTCAGCTCTCCCCCTTTTTCCCGCAGTACGAGAATTTTGACACGCGCAATTACGTGCTTTCTCCCGACAGCCCGTACGTTCTCGGCATTTGCGAATGCTGCCGCGAAAATAAAATTTATGCTTCCCCGAATTTTTACATTGAGGAAAACGGCAAGCGGTACGATATGAGTTTACTCATCGACGAAAACGGAAAAATCGTCGGAAAGCAGAAAATGGTGCACGTCGCGCAATGCGAAAACTTTTACGAGCAAAGCTATTACACGCCCTCAGAAGAGGGTTTTTCGGTTTTTGAGACGAAATTCGGTAAAATAGGCATAGTCGTATGCTTTGACCGCCACTATCCCGAAAGCATACGCACGCAGGCGCTCTGCGGAGCGGAGCTTATACTCATTCCCACGGCGAACACCGCAAGCGAGCCGGGTGAACTGTTCCGCTGGGAAATAAGGGTGCAGGCGTTCCAGAACAGCGTTTATATCGCCATGTGCAACCGAGTCGGCACAGAGGGTAAAATGGAATTTTCCGGAGAGTCAATCGTTGTGGACTGCAACGGAAATATCACAGCATGTGCGGATTCGGGAGAGCAGCTGCTGATTGCGGAAACGGACCTGCCGTCCGCGTCGCAAATACGGGAGCAAAGGCCTTATATGCGGCACAGAAGGCCTCAGTTTTACGATTAAAAGGATATAAAATGATAAGATACGCAACCGTTTTCGACAAAGAGACGTGGTTTATGCTTGACCGCCATTTGCCGAAAGATGAATTTGAGGACAAAACAAGAAAAAAACAGTGTTACGTCCTTCAGGACGGCGAAAAGATTGTCGGAATATTACGTTACAATCTTTTCTGGGACAACACGCCGTTCTGCACCATGCTTTACGTTGACGAAAGCCACCGCGGGCGCGGTTTCGGAAAAGAACTTATGGATTTCTGGGAAAACGACATGAAATCCAAGGGCTACGGCATGGTCATGACGTCAACGCAGGAAAACGAAAGCGCGCAGCACTTTTACCGGAAGCTCGGATACAGGGACTGCGGCAGTTTTGACGTAAACGTTCCCGGATACGAGCAGCCGACCGAGCTTATAATGATAAAGGAAATTTTAAAAAAAGAGAACGGCTGAAAAACAAGCGACACG
>JAGDBE010000073.1 GCA_017959195.1 Clostridia bacterium
ATCTATTACGTAACACGCCGCAAGGTCGTACGCCGCTGCAAATCCCGAAATATCTATTGAAAATCTCTTTGCGGGAACTGTGCTCATCGCTTCGATAAGCCTTTCAAGCGTGATTAGTCCTCTTTTTACAAGAAACGTGTAAAGCACCGGAAACGCGGTTTCAAGACCGATTATGCCGTTCAAGCTGTCCTTAAATCCGCGCGATTTCTCCTCCTTCGAGTGAGGTGCGTGTTCGGTGGCAATTATATCAACCGTGCCGTCCGCAAGCGCTCCGACAAGCGCGTCGCGGTCGAAAGCCGTACGTATCGGCGGATTCATCCTGAACCGTCCGTCATCCTTTATATCCTTGTCGCAAAGCGTAAGATAATGGGGCGCCGTCTCGCACGTTACGTCGACGCCGCTTTTTTTGGCGTCTTTTATAATCTGCACGCTCTCCTTACACGAAATGTGGCATACGTGATAGGCGCAGCCGGTATCGGAAGCGAGTCTGATATCCCTTTCTATCTGCTTCCATTCGGATGCTTTTCCTTTTTGAGAAAGATCCTCGCAGTGTGCGGAAATGACCTTTGAAAGCGCTTTTGCTCGAAACATTGCCTCACGCATTAGCCCGTCGTCCGCAACGCCGCGCCCGTCGTCAGAAAATCCGCACACGTACGGCGCCATGCCCTCCATGTCGGAAAGCGCTTCCCCGCGCTCGCCGACGGTTATCGCACCGAAAGGAATGACTTTTATCGCGGCGTCGCGTTCAATTATTTCAAGCTGCGCTCTCAAATGCGGCAGGCTGTCCGGCACGGGATCAAGGTTCGGCATCGTGCATACGGCGGCATAGCCCGCGCGCTTTGCGGCGGCAGTGCCCGCGGCAATCGTCTCTTTATAAGAAAAATCCGGTTCCCGAAGATGTACGTGAACATCGACGAAACCGGGGAAAATATAAATTTGAGAATTATCCGAAGCGCGCAAAGGGGAAAAAGAAACACCTCCGCACACGGATAAGTCGTCTGCCGCGGTGAATCTGCCGTTTCTGTAAAAGTAAATTTCTGCCATTTCGCGCCTCCGGAATTTTTTCCATTATACTATATTTCCGAACGTTTGTCAACTGAAAATTTAAACCCGCCTCATTTTTTGAGGCGGGTTTTGCCTGACGTTTTATTTCCGTAATTTTATGAATTATTTAAACGCACTTTTGTAAAGAAACGTTTTTTTACTTTCTCTCAGGGGAGAGAAAGTAAAACAAAGAGAGCTAAAACTTAAAAAGATTGTCTTTCCCGGGCTTTCTGCGAGAAAGCCCGCACTCTTTCGGTACTTTTCTTGTGTAAGAAAAGTACGCAAAAACTCACTTTCTGAACTTCACGAGCTTTGCTCTGTCAAGTGCGAGCATGACGAGAGGAATAAGTATGAGCTGCAGGATTATGCCGGGAATTGCGTTTGTTACGGCGCCCGCAAGGAATGCGGCGAACGTGAACGGTTTACCGTTAAGGCCGAGAAGTATCACCTGTGCGATACCCCAGACTATTCTGCCGGCTATCATTGCGGCGATGATACTGATAA
>JAGDBE010000074.1 GCA_017959195.1 Clostridia bacterium
AGAAAAGCTCACAAGGGAGCTTGAAAATCAAATATCCGCCGACATTTACGAAAACTTTGGAATAATGCCGGACAGCGTATGCATAAATATTAGTATGGAAAACGAAACCGTTACGGTGCAAGGAATAGACGTCTCGTTTGCGAAAGCTCTTTCGGATGCGCAGCAACAGAGCATTTCAGACCGCATGCGCGATCGGTTCGGCGCAAAAGTAACTTTTATCGGGAGAAAAACGGAAAATTGAAAGATTTTACTAAAATTCTGTCAGATAAGAAAATAATTATCTTTCTTGCGGTATGCGCTATCGGGATTTTACTCGTGATACTCGGAAACGTCTTTGCGGGAAGCAATTCCGACAACATTTCCAAAAGCGAAACCCTCCCTGTTGACGAATACGTAAGCGGACTTGAAGAACGGCTGAGGGAAACCGTCTCGTTTATAGACGGCGCCGGGAGCACCAAGGTCTTCATAACGCTCGACAGTTCGTACGAGACGGTATATGCCAATAATTCAAGCATAAACGAGAACGCAGACAGTATAAAGAGCGCAAAGACCACCGAAAAGCGCCTCGCTTACACGCAGGGCCTTTCGGGCGAGGAGTCGGCGGTGGTCGTAAAGCAGATATGCCCTAAAATATGCGGTGTACTCATCGTCTGCGAAGGAGGTTCCGATAAATACGTTCAGAATGAAATAGTAAATTCCGTAAGCACCGCGTTCAACATCGCAAAAAATAAAATTTACGTTACCGGAGGTCGCATTTAATGAAAAAGCTTATCGAAAAAATCAAAAAACACAAAAAACCGATAATAATATGCTGCTGTCTTGCCGTCATCGGCATATCGGTTTACTCCGACTATTTGCTCGGACGTTCCGCAGGCGAAAAAGAGACGAACGGCTACCTTTACAACTCGGCGGAAAAACTTGAAGACAGTACTAAAATCCTCGGAGAAGCGCGGCTTGTCGACAACGTTTCAAATGAGCAGACCGAAGAAATTGATTCCTACTTCTCCTCCGCCGCTCTAAACCGCGAGCGCTCGCGCGACGAGTCGCTTCAAACGCTGCAGAGCGTGATTGACAGCGCGGAATCCATGCCCGACGTCAAGGACAAAGCCTTGAACGAGATGATAAATATCGCCTCCGACATTGAGACGGAAGCGGTAATAGAAGAACTTATAAAGGCAAAGGGTTTTGAGGACTGTCTTGCAGTCATCTCCGGCGAAAACATAAACGTCATAGTCAAAACTCCGGGACTGCTCACAAACGAGGTCGCGCAGATAACCGAAATCGTCATGGACGAAACGGCGTTTGATGCCGAACACATAAAAATCGTGGAGAAAAAATAAAAAAAGCCGCCTTGAAGGCGGTTTTTTTATTTTTTAATTAAAGTTTTATTCTTTCTTCGATATACGCTTTTACGTCTTCTATTTTTATTCTCTGCTGCTGCATGCTGTCTCTTTCTCTTATCGTTACGCAGCCGTCTTCGAGAGAATCAAAGTCGTAGGTAATGCAGAAAGGCGTTCCGATTTCGTCTTCTCTTCTGTAACGCTTTCCGATACTGCCCGCTTCGTCAAAATCAACCATAAAGTCTTTTCTGAGGTCGTTATAAAGTTCCGACGCTTTATCAGACAGTTTCTTTGAAAGCGGAAGCACTGCCGCCTTGAACGGAGCAAGGAACGGATGAATTCTGAGCACCGTTCTTATGTCGCCGTCCTCAAGCGTTTCCTCGTCGTAGGCGTCGCAGACAACCGACAGGAACGTTCTCTCAACGCCGAGCGAAGGCTCGATAACGTAAGGAATATATCTCTCGTTTGTTTCGGGGTCAAAGTACGTCAGATCCTTACCCGACGTATTCTGATGCTGAGTAAGGTCGTAATTCGTTCTGTCGGCAACGCCCCACAGTTCTCCCCAGCCGAACGGGAACAGTAATTCAAAGTCGGTCGTCGCTTTCGAATAAAAGCTGAGCTCCTCGGGATCGTGGTCGCGCAGTCTGTGGTTTTCCTCTTTTAGACCTATTCCGATAAGAAAATCATGGCAGAACGAGCGCCAGTAATTAAACCATTCAAG
>JAGDBE010000075.1 GCA_017959195.1 Clostridia bacterium
AAAGATACTCGATATCAACGGCGGTATGGCGCCGAACATTATTCTCGAAAACGTAAGAGCAAAAATCGAGTACGACGAAAAATTCTATAACGAGATAGTTGAAAAGGCAAAGAGCAACGAGAGAATAACGGTATCTCTTGAAGACGGAAACATATGCATCGTGGCTACGGGTATTTCAAAGCACGGCGCAGACCCCGACGGAAGCCTTAACGCAGGATACGTTCTCGTAAAGTTCCTTGGCGAATGCGAGAACACCGATAAAGACGATAAAGCGATACTCGCGGATATGGAAGACATTCTTCTGCACTATTTCGGCGAAAGCTTCCATATAGAAGCGTATGACGAAGTGTTTAACAAGCTTACATGCTCGAACGGTATTATAAGAGTTGAAGACGGATGCCCGAAAATGAGTCTCGACATAAGATACGGAACGACGATAGAGCCGGAAACCATTGAGAAGAACCTTAAAAGCTATTCTGAGTTCTGGGATATTCCCGAAATCAGCAGCTCCGCAGGATTTGTCATCCCGGAAGATTTCCCGGTATGCTTATCGCTCCTCGACGCATTCAAATTCATTTCCGGAATACAGGACGCAAAGAGCATAAAGATGGTGGGATGCACCTATTCCAGACTCCTTAAAAACTCGCTGTCGGTAGGTATCGTTGCAAGATACGTTGAAAAGAGACTGAAACAGCCCATGGGACACGGAAACGCACATCAGCCCGACGAATCAATGTGCCTTGATTCATTCTTCGAATCGTTGAAACTTCTTACCTGCTACATCATTGAAGCAGACGATGCAATGACAAGAATTTAAGAAAAAAACAATAAAAAAAGACGGTATCTTTCGATACCGTCTTTAATTATGCTTTCGAATTATTCGATGTCTTCAAATCCGCCGTAGTTCTTGTTGAAGCTGTTGAGAGTTTCAATTGCGGAGGATTCTCTTTCTGCATAGTACGAAGAGAAGTCGTGCGTTGCGCTGTTGGAGAGGTCGTAACCAACGCTCTGGAACGAAGAACCGCAAACGTAGCCTATATCGTATGTAATGCTATCCTTAATAATGTCGAGCATTTCTTCGGAATCGTCATCACGCGAATATTTTCTCTTCAGAGCAACGTTGTAGTATTCAGGAATAACGTCTCTCGAACCGATAGCGCAGAGAGCTTCAAGGATAGCGCCCGTGCGGTTAACGTCGGGAACCGTAATCGGAATAACTTCAAGGTGCATGTGTCCGTTCGAAACTGTGATGTAATCATCTTCGTCGGTGAACTTAGGATTAGGAATGATACCGAAGTCGTCTTCCATATCACGCATGCCGTTTACGTCGCCTATATTGTTATCAACGAACATTGCTCTGCCTTCGATGAAGAGCGTGTAGCCGTCGTTGAACGAAGAGCTGCTGTTCTGGAGATATGCGGAAGAGTTGCTGCAGAGGAGGAAGAACTGGTCAAACATGTCAGCCGTCTTTGTCGAATAAAGAGTGAGCTCAAGTTTGCCGTCGTCGCCTATATCGTAAATCTTCTTGCCGCCGGTGTAAATGAGGGCGGTAGGCAGACCGTACGCACGGCAGTACAGACCTAACTGGTCATTTTCGGGACCGATCACGCCGTCGCCGTCAAGGTCTTTTCCACCTTTTCTAACGAGGTATGTGAATTCATCAAACGTCCAGTCGCCGTCTCTTACGAGGTCGTAAGGATAGTCAAGACCGAGGTCGTCGAAAATTCTCTTGTTGAACATCAGGCAGTTGCTGTAGAACAATCTGTGCTTGGAAATATCGCCGTCGAGAACGTAAAGACGTCCGTTGATCGTGCAGGCTTCCTGAATGTTCTTGGACCACCAGGGTTTGTCAAGGTGAATCGTATCAATGTCATTGATGTTGTATACCGCGCCGTTTGCAGCATAAACGAAAGCTGCTCTTGCATGAGCAAAAATTACGTCGTATGCGTCGTCGCCGGCGAGTATGGAGTTAAGAGCGTCCGTCTCATAGTCGGAGCTTGAAGATTCTGTAGCGGTGATTGTGATTCCGTACATTTCTTCAACCTGCTTGTTTCTTCTGTAGGTAGCGCTTTCAACTTTGTCTGTAGAGTCCTCTTCGAGATACTGGTCGGAAGTTTTCTGCGGACGGATAAGCATTCTGAAGTTGTAACCGTCATATCTTTCCTTTGAAAGATCGGAGAGATAATCGATTTCTTCGTCATCAGTGTTGTCCGTTTCGGTGTTTCCGTTGTCCACTTCGGTTATACCCGTATCAGGCTTATCGGTATTATCGGTATTGCCGCCGGTGTCTTTTTCGCATGCAGCAAAAACGAAAATAATGCCGATCGCGAGGAGTACAACTAAAATTTTCTTAAGCATATAATTAAACTCCTTTCTAAGTTTAATACATTATATCATAATAGGTATAAAAAGTAAACAGATTTTTTATTTTTTGATGAATTTTGTATAAAAAGTCAAAAAATTGGTCAATATCAACAAAAAAACTACTGAATAGCGGGTATTCAGTAGTTTAATATTATAAACGCGTTAATTAATGCTTACGAGAAATTGTTTCAAACCTTCGGGGAGTTTTTCAATTTCTATTGAAACGGTCATGGTGAAGTTAACGTTCTGGGAATCGAGGAGCGGAGAAGCGAGTTTAACGAATTCTTCAAAGCCCGCAAGGTCGTTTTTGCAGATTTTGAGCGCGGAGTCGATGAATAAATCCGTAAGGTCGTAATCGCTTGCGAGCACGCCGCAAACGAAGCCGTAAAGTTTTTTCCAGTCGTCTATTCCGTAGGTAGATATGTTAACGAGTCTTGCTTTTGAATCGATTTCGTGAATGAGCTTTGTGCCGTATTCAATACAGACTACGTTTCCTTTCGTTGTTTTCTGCGCATTGTTGACCATTTCGATCAGGTGCTTTGTTTTTCCGGAGCCTTTGAGTCCGGCAAAAATTTGAAGCATGATAATTACCCCTTTACGTCAAATTTGTCAGCAGAAAAAGTGCTGCTAACCTCAATTAATATAATACACCTTTTTGAAAGGGTTGTCAATATCAATTGCTGTGATTGGCAAAATTCAGCGCTTGGAAATCGGAACGTATTTTTTTACGGCGTAGTTCGTCTTGTATGCGGGACGTATAATTCTGCCGCCCGTGAGATTTTCCTCTATTCTGTGAGCGCACCAGCCCGCAACGCGCGCCGTGGCAAACAGAGGAGTGAATAATTCCGTCGGAATTCTCATCATTCTGTAAACGAGTCCCGAATACATGTCGACGTTTGCGCAAAGCGTCTTGTCAACCCCTGTAACCTTCGTGAAAACGGCGGGGGAGAGCTTTTCGATTTTTTCCAGCAAATTGAATTCGTTGTCAAAACCGTTTTCTTTTGCGAGGTCTTTTGCGTATTTCTTTAAAAGTACGGCACGCGGGTCGGATTTCGTGTAAATGGCGTGTCCCATACCGTAAATGAGACCGCTTCCGTCGCCCGCCTCTTTTTTGAGTATCTTTTCGAGGTACGCTTTTATCTCGTCGTCGTCGTTCCAGTCTTTAAGGTTGTTTTTAATATCCGTAAACATCTCGTCAACCTTTATGTTTGCACCGCCGTGCTTCGGGCCTTTAAGGGAACCGACGGCAGCGGAAATTGACGAATAAATGTCGGTGCCGGTGGAAGAAAGGACTCTTGCGGCAAACGTTGAGTTGTTACCGCCGCCGTGCTCGGCATGCAGAACCATGCAGAGATCGAGAAGACGCGCTTCCTTTTCGCTGAACGTAACGTCCTTGCCCAGAATACGCATAAAATTCTGCGCGCAGGAAAGCCCGGGCATGGGTCTGTGCAGAAGCAGACTGTCCTGGTCGAATACGTGTCTCTTTACCGAATACGCGTGAGCCGCAATGGTCGGAATGCGCGCAATCAGCTGAATGCTCTGCCTGAACTGGTTTTCAAGGGAGTTGTCCTCGGGGTTCTCGTCGTATGAATACAGAGCGAGGATTCCCGATTGTATCTTGTTCATTATATCCCTTGACGGCGCACGCAGAATAACGTCTTCCGTAAAGTTCAACGGCAGAGTTGCGTAATCCGCAACGAGAGACTTGAAGTATTCAAGCTGCTTTGCCGTCGGAAGCACGCCGAAAAGAAGCAGAAACGCGCATTCTTCAAAGCCGTATCTGTTTTCCTTTATGTAACCCTCGACAAGCTTTTCCACGTCGTAGCCACGGTATAAAAGCTTGCCCTCGTCGGGGCGTTTTTCACCTTCATATAATACGTATCCGTGTACAAGTCCGAGATTTGTAACGCCTGCAACAACACCCGAACCGTCGGAATTACGAAGGCCTCTTTTCACGTTTGAGGTCGTAAACGCCTTTTCGGGAATCATATAACTTTCTCTGCAAAGTTCGGTGAGCTCGGAGATGCTCTTGGGACAGTTCTTTTTTCTTGCCATAGTTAAATCCTTCCGTGTATATATTTGTATTGATGATAATATATTTGTATTGTATCACAAACTTTTTGAAAATGCAAGAGGAAAAATGAAATTATGCAAATAAAATTAAAAAAATACCAAATAAAGAAAACGCCCGCCGTAATTGCGGCAATCTTTGCGCTTGCGCTCATGATTAAGGGCGCAAACCTTTTTACGGCGCAACCAAACGGCACAGACGGATATTCCCCGGACGCCGCCGCGAAAAGTATTTATCTGTCGCTTGAAGAATATGAAGTAAAAAACGGAAATTTAACTGAAAACGGCAATAAAATGAATAATCAAAAAGAAAAAAATTCAAATATCGAAAATAACGGGACAAGTTTTGCAGATTGCGCTTTTGTTCGCGTGCTTGACGCGCAAAGCGGGGAAATTAAGGAAGAGGACATAGAGTACTATACTCTTTGCGCGCTGCTTGCGGAAATGCCGCAGAGTTATGAAACGCAGGCGCTCATGGCGCAGGCGGTGGCGTGCAGAACGTATGCCTGCAGGAATATTTTTTATACGAAGCACGATAATGCCGACGTCTGCACGGATTATAAGTGCTGTCAGAGTTACAGGGAAGCGGACGGCATAAAGACCGACATATCGAAAGCGCTTTTTGCGGTTAACGCTACAAAGGGAATAATAGCGACTTACGAAAACGAGCCGATACTTGCCGCATATCACGCGTCAAGCTATAAAAAAACGAAATCCTGCGACGAAGTATGGGGCGGAAGAAAAGATTACCTCGTTTCCGTGTATGCGCCGGAATCAAAAGAGGACTGCGCCTATACGGTAACCGTCTCATTTGATAAAACAAACGAAATACTGATGAAAAAGGGTAAAAAAGAAATTGAATTCATCACCGCGGACGACGGACTGTGCGCGGGCGCAAAATGCGAAGACGGATTTTTAGACTGTAAGACGCTTAAAAATATGTTTTCACTGCGTTCAGACGCGTTTGAAGTTGAAAAAACCGATATCGGATACGATTTTACGTGCTACGGTTACGGACACGGCGTCGGAATGAGCCAGAAGGGCGCAAATCTGCTTGCAAAGCAGGGTTTCGATTATTGCGAGATACTGAAATACTATTACAGCGGAATAAAATTCGATTTTATAATATAAATTACGGTTTTTTCGTTAATATTTGCGTCGGATATTGAAAAAATCATAATATTATTGTATAATTATATCGATAATATCTTTAATATCGGAGATATTGTCATTTACTGTTGATTTTCGTATATGCATGCTTTTTTGAAAGGAAATCGGAATGAAGGATAACAAAAGCTTTGAATTCGTCGACATAACGGATAACAATAAGGAAGACGAAAAATTCAATGAGTTTATGAAAATAAAAAATAAAAAGAGAAAGAAGTCGTTTGCCGGAAAGGCGTCGGTGATTGCCGCGGTATTTTTCGCCCTTTCCGTGTTTACGCTGTTTTTCTTTTTCGGAAAACGCTCCGTTCCGGTAATAAGTGCGGCGGATCCCGAGGAAAACGTCGAAGAAGTGTCCGCAATATCTTTTTACGTTGCCGAAAACGAAGAAATGCGCGGTATCTGGGTGCCGACGTACGCAAACATTACGTATCCGTCGGAGACGGGACTTTCTGAAAGCGCACTCAAAGCGGAACTCGACGAAATAGCGAGGTTTTCTGCACAAGAGGGCTTTAACGCCATATTCTTCCAGGTAAGACCTTGCGAAGACGCACTTTATAATTCCGATATCTTCCCGAGCAGTGCATACGTTTCGGGAACGCAGGGCATAAAGCCGGAAAATGATTTCGATTCCCTTGACTATCTTATAAAGGAAGCGGGCAGATACGGAATCAAAGTCCACGCATGGGTAAATCCTTTCAGAATCGCAAACAGCGACGACGAAATGAAGAAGCTTTCTTCCGGTAATATCGCGGTTTTGCACCCCGAATATACCGTAAGATACGCCGATAACCATACTTATCTCAACCCGGGAATTCCCGAAGCGAGACAGTACGTCGTTGACGGCGTTAAAGAACTTGTCGAAAAATACCCCGAACTTGCGGGAATTATCTTTGACGACTATTTCTATCCTTATCCCGTAAGCGGCGGAGAATATAACGACGCAGCGCAGTATGCCGCATACGGAAACGGAATGGATAAAGCGGCATGGAGACGCGAAAACGTAAATTCATTTATCAAGGCGTCGTACGAAGCTGTAAAAAGCGCAAATCCGAACGCGGTTTTCGGCGTTTCGCCTTTCGGAATATGGGCAAACGCTGACAGCGGCGCGTACGTTCAGGGAAGCGATTCGAGCGGACTTGAATCGTATTTTGAAATATATACCGACACACTCGCATGGATTGACGGCGGATACGTCGATTACATAGCGCCGCAGCTGTATTGGAGCTTTGCAACCTCCTCGGCTCCGTTTGACAACCTGGCGAGATGGTGGAATAAAATGCTTGACGGCAAAGACGTCGACCATTATTTCGGAATGGCGGCATATAAGGCGGATTCCTACCCCAAAAACGAGATAGGCATTCAGACCGAGTTTTCGAGAACGCTTCTGAACTATAAAGGAAGCATATATTACGGATATAACGAAATAAAAGCAAACGTATCGGGCGTCGGCGACAAAATAAGAGAACTCAACGAGAGAGCCGTAACTTATCCCGACCGGGAAGCAAAGAAACTTTCGGTTTATCTGCCGCAGGATAACACGACTTCAAGCTCGCAGAATATCACGGTGGTGGGCGAGTCGGACGTAAACTATCCGCTTAATATAAACGGCGAAAGAATATCCAGAACCAAAAGCGGCTACTTTTCGTATTACGCGAAACTCACGTCGGGCATAAACGTGCTGACGCTTGAGCAGAACGGAAAGACCGTAACCCATAATATTAAATATAACGTAAAGAAAAACGAGGGTGCGTCCGAGCCGGTACTTCTTAAAAATAAAATTACCGAAATCGAGCCCTCCAAGGAAACATGGCTGAAGGTCGGCGACACGCTGAAAATCAGCTGCGTTGCGCCCACTGGAAGCAAGGTTACAGCCAAAATCGGCGGAATGTCTGTTGAACTGAAATCGGAACGTTATTCAAGACCGGGAATGCTGTATGAAGCGGAAATATTCACGGGTGAAATAACGCCGTCGAAGTTCGTGAATGACGACGAAATCGCCGTTCTGGGAACGCTTGTGATAAATGCGGTATCGGACGGCAGAACCATAACCGAAAACGGCGGACTTATAAAGCAGATGGGCGAAAAAGCACTCGTTTACGCAGAGGTCGTAAACGACTATTCGCATCTTAAAATATCTCCTTCTTCGTCGTTCTATGACGACTACACTCCCGTTAATAAGGGAATGAGGGACTACATAAGCGGACGAGAGGGCAGTTATTATAAACTCAATTTCGGCGCGTATATTTCGGAGTCCGATATCGAAATAACCGAAGGCAGGGAACTTAATAAAAACCTCATTTCAAGCGTTGACGTAATAGTTTCCGGTACGGATACGTCAAACAATAAAAACAATTTCACCGACGTTGTGTTCGACTGCTACGAAAACGCGCCGGTAACGTCGGTAGTGAAAGACGGAGTAATTGAGCTCACGTTTTACAATACCGACACGTCAATCGTTCCGAAAGCGAACGTTAATCCAAACCCGGTTGTCTCGGCAGTAAGCGCACAGACGCTTAAAGACGATAAAGTTAAATATGCAATTACCCTTAAAAACGAGTTTAATTTCTACGGCTATGACATTATTTATAAAGACGGCAAGATAATTTTAAGACTCAAAAATCCGCAGAGCCTGTCCGACGCACAATCCGGAGTCCTTACAGGAAAGACGATAATAATTGACGCGGGACACGGCGGAAAAGATACGGGAGCCCTGGGCTGCGGCAAGCTTAACGAAGCTGATATCAACCTTTCCATCGCGCTTTTGCTCAAAGAAGAACTCGTTAACCTCGGCGCAAACGTTGTAATGACGAGGGAAGCCGACACGACCTTTGAGCTTACAGACAGAATAACCTATCTTGCGGCGTCAGATCCCGACCTTGAAATCAGCATACACCAGAATTCAATGGATCAAACATCAAACGTTCAGAAAATCAGGGGATTTTTGGGACTTTACAGCGCTGACGCGGGCAAAGCGCTTGCAAAGGTAGTATCTTCTACGGTTTGCAGCGAACTCAACAGATACGAAAGACCGTACGCATACCAGAAACTCGCCGTTGCAAGAAACCACAGATTCCCGTCAACGCTTTGCGAGATGTGCTTCATCTCAAACGTTGAGGAATATGAGTGGTCGTTGTCCGACGAGAATGTAAAACGCTCCGCAAAGGCGCTTGCCGACGGAATAGTGGAATATTATAAAGCGCAGGAGGCATACCTTGAGTATTGATAAGAAGAAAAACGCGCTTATTGTTGCAAAAAGACTTGAAAAGCGCTATCCGGAAGCGCAATGCAGTCTCGAATATAAGGAAGACCCGTGGAAGCTTCTCGTAATGTCAAGACTTTCGGCGCAGTGCACCGACGCAAGAGTAAATATCGTTTCAAAAGAACTTTTTGAAAAGTATCCCGACGTTTATTCAATGGCTGAAGCGGAAACGGAAGATATAGAAAAATACATATTTTCCTGCGGACTTTATAAGACGAAAGCGCGCGATTTGAGCAAAATGTGTAAGCAGATAATCGAGAATTTCGACGGAAAAGTGCCGGACAATATGAAGGACCTGGTAAGTCTTGCCGGCGTCGGCAGAAAGATTGCAAACCTTATGCTCGGCGACGTTTTCGGAAAGGGCGGCATTGTCGCGGATACCCACTGCATAAGAATAACGGGTAAACTCGGACTTGTAGAAAGCAGTAATCAGACGGTAGTCGAAAGGGAACTCGACAAAATCGTTCCGAAAGATATGCAGACCGACTTTTGCCACAGACTCGTTCATTTCGGCAGGGAAGTGTGTACCGCAAGAAACCCCGCATGTACCGAATGTTTTCTTTGCGACGTCTGTCCGTCGTGTGAAAAAGATAAAAATAAAAAGGCTCGTTAAGAGCCTTTTTTATTTTCGTTTTCCTGCGAATAGCTTGACGATAGAAGCGTAACGCAGTCTTTTGCAACGTTTAAAAGTCCTCCGTCAAGTGTTGCACGTATGACCGTTTCGTCGGGGAGGGTTATGTCGCATCTCCCTTTTTTTACGGCCGTTACGAACGGTATGTGTCCCGCCATTACTGCAAGGTCGCCTTCCGTACCGCGAAGCGAAAGCATAATCACGTCGCCGTCAAATTTGCTTCCGTCGGGCGACGATATGATAAGATGAAAAGTGTTCATTTCGGCAGCCCCTTTGCTTTTTCAACCGCTTCGTCAATCGTTCCGACAAATAAGAACGCCGATTCCGGCAGGTCGTCGTGTCTGCCCTCGATGATTTCCTTAAAACCTCTTATCGTTTCGGAGAGCGGAACGTAAACGCCGGGAAGACCGGTGAATTTTTCCGAAACAAAGAACGGCTGAGACAAAAATCTCTGTATCTTTCTTGCGCGCTGAACAAGCAGTTTATCCTCGTCGGAAAGTTCGTCCATACCCATTATTGCGATTATGTCCATAAGCTCGTTGTAGCGCTGCAATATGCGCTGTACTTCCTTTGCGACGGTGTAGTGGTCTTTACCGAGAATGCTCTCTGAAAGAATACGGCTCGTCGATTCGAGAGGGTCAACCGCGGGATATATACCGTGAGACGCTATAGTTCTCGAAAGAACGGTCGTCGCGTCAAGGTGCGAGAAGGTCGTAGCGGGGGCAGGGTCTGTAAGGTCGTCGGCAGGCACGTAAACCGCCTGAACCGAGGTTATGGAACCTTTTTTGGTCGACGTGATGCGCTCCTGAAGAGCACCCATTTCGTTTGCAAGCGTCGGCTGATAACCAACCGCGGACGGCATTCTGCCGAGCAGAGCGGAAACTTCGCTTCCTGCCTGGGTAAATCTGAATATGTTGTCGATAAACAGAAGCACGTCCTGTCCTTCTTTGTCGCGGAAGTATTCCGCCATGGTAAGACCCGAAAGACCGACTCTCATTCTTGCTCCGGGCGGCTCGTTCATCTGTCCGTAGACGAGGGAAGTGTTTGAAAGAACGCCCGACTGCTTCATTTCGTAATAAAGGTCGTTTCCTTCACGCGTACGCTC
>JAGDBE010000009.1 GCA_017959195.1 Clostridia bacterium
AAACCTCGCATTCCGTCTCTCAGAAGCGGCAAGAAGGTTGCGGTGGTAGGTTCAGGCCCTGCCGGTCTGGCCGTTGCTGATCAGCTTAATCACCGCGGACACACTGTTACGGTATTTGAAAAGGAATCCCGGATTGGCGGTCTTTTAATGTACGGCATTCCGAACATGAAGCTCGATAAAAAGGTTATTGAGCGCCGCCGCAGACTCATGGAGGCTGAAGGGGTGATTTTTAAAACCAACTGTGATATCGGCAGAGATATTTCCTTTGCAGATTTACAGGAACGGTTTGATGCGGTTGCTCTGTGCTGCGGTGCCAAGAAGCCTAGAGATTTGAATCTGGCAAACCGCGACAGCTGTCATGAGATTCATTTTGCAGTTGATTTTCTGAAATCAGCCACCTGTGATCTGCTTAACGGAGCCGAACAGTGGACAATCAGCGCCAAGGATTTAAATGTGGTGATTGTCGGAGGCGGTGATACCGGTAATGACTGTCTTGGAACCTGCATCAGACAGGGGGCAAAGAACGTTGTTCAGCTTGAAATGATGCCTAAGCCTCCGGTTGAAAGAGGTGCAGACAATCCATGGCCGCAGTGGCCGAAGGTCCTGAAGACTGATTACGGTCAGCAGGAGGCGATAGAAGTATTCGGATCTGATCCGCGTGTTTATGAAACAACGGTGAAGGAGCTGGTACTTGATTCAGGAAAGCTGAAAGCAGTTAAAACGGTTCAGGTTAAATTTGAAAACCGTCAGCTTGTGGAAGTTGCAGATACGGTAAAGGAAATTCCATGTGATCTGCTGATTATCGCCGCAGGTTTTCTAGGCTGTGAGGATTACGTTATAAGTGACAGCAATGTTAAGGTCAGCGGTCGCAATACAGTCGAAACACTTGAGGACTCATATGAAACTTCAAAACCTGGAGTTTTTACAGCCGGCGATATGCATCGCGGCCAGTCACTTGTGGTGTGGGCTATTGCTGAAGGTCGTCACTGTGCGGCTCAGATTGATAAGTATTTAATGGGTTATACCTCATTAACATAAGTAAACTTTAAGAAAAATTTGTTTTAAATTCACGGAAATTGACATTAAGGGGTTAATTATGACAAAAGGTTCTGTTCCCGAATATTTTGGTTGTATGGTATTCGATGATCGTGTTATGCGATCTGTTTTAAGCAGTGACGTTTATTCATCACTGAGAAAAACTATCGAAGTAGGTGCAAAACTGGAACTTGGTTTAGCCGATTCTGTTGCAAAAGCAATGCGTGACTGGGCTATTGAAAAGGGTGCAACCCATTTTACCCACTGGTTTCAGCCGCTTACCGGTGTAACAGCTGAAAAACATGATTCATTTATCGAACCGTCTCCGGATGGCGGTGTGATTATGGAATTTTCCGGTAAGGAATTAATTCAGGGTGAACCGGATGCATCTTCTTTCCCAACCGGCGGAATAAGAGCAACATTCGAGGCAAGAGGTTATACCACATGGGATCCTACTTCCTATGCATTCATCAAGGATCAGACTCTCTGCATTCCTACAGCGTTCTGCTCCTACGGCGGTGAAGCACTGGACAAGAAGACTCCTCTTTTACGTTCCATGGAGGCTCTCAACCGTCAGGCTCTGCGCATTCTCCGTCTTTTCGGAAACACTTCGACCAAATACGTCCGCTCTTCTGTAGGACCCGAACAGGAATACTTCCTTATTTCAAAGGAAATGTACGACATGCGTCCCGACCTCCGCTTTACCGGAAGAACGCTGTTCGGCGCAAGACCTCCAAAGGGTCAGGAAATGGACGACCATTATTTCGGCGCAATAAAGCCGAAGGTTGCGGAATTTATGGAAGACCTCAACGAAGAACTCTGGAAGCTCGGCATTATGGCGAAAACCGAACATAACGAGGTTGCGCCCGCACAGCACGAGCTTGCTCCCATATATTCAACTACGAACATTGCAACCGACCACAACCAGCTCACGATGGAAATAATGCAGAAGACCGCGTCGAAGCACGGACTCGTATGCCTGCTTCACGAAAAGCCCTTTGACGGCGTGAACGGCTCCGGCAAGCACAACAACTGGTCTATTGCGACGGACGAGGGACAGAACCTTCTTTCGCCCGGCGAAACGCCTTACGAAAACGCTCAGTTCCTGCTTTTCCTGTGCGCAGTAATCAAAGCGGTTGACGATTATCAGGATCTGCTCAGAATTTCCGTTGCGACGGCAGGAAACGACCACCGTCTCGGCGCAAACGAAGCGCCTCCCGCGGTTATTTCGATGTTCCTTGGCGACGAGCTCAACGCGGTTCTCGAAGCAATAGAAAACGACACGCCTTACAAGGGCGCGGAAAAGACGCAGATGAAGCTCGGAGTCGACGTGCTCCCGAAATTCAACCGCGACACGACCGACAGAAACCGCACCTCTCCGTTTGCGTTTACCGGCAACAAGTTTGAATTCCGTATGCTCGGCTCGTCAAACTCCATTGCATGCGCAAACATTATGCTCAACGCCGCCGTTGCGGAGAGCCTCAAGATTTACGCCGACAGACTTGAAGGCGCGTCCGACTTTGAAAGCGCGCTTCACGATATGATAAAAAAGACGATAAAGGACCACAAGCGCATCATATTCAACGGCAACGGCTACGACGAAGCGTGGATAAAGGAAGCGACGGAAGTCCGCGGTCTTCTCAACTTCAGAACGACTGCCGACTGCATGCCGCACCTGCTCGACAAGAAGAACGTCGATATGCTCACGTCCCACAAGGTATTTTCTGTTGAGGAACTGCAGTCGAGATGCGAGATTATGCTTGAAAACTACTGCAAGACCGTAACGATAGAGGCAAATACCATGGTTGATATGGCAAAGACGCAGATTGCACCCGCCGTTTCCGCCTTTGCGGCTGACACCGCAAGAAACGCGCAGTCCAAAAAGACTCTCGACTCCGCAAACGCCTGCGGATACGAG
Organism: Clostridia bacterium; assembly: GCA_017959195.1. Classification (GTDB taxonomy): domain Bacteria; phylum Bacillota; class Clostridia; order Oscillospirales; family CAG-382; genus UMGS882. Next base: position 2,954 of record JAGDBE010000009.1, read on the forward strand.
ACGGGACTCGTCAAGAAGCTGTCCGAACTGACCGACAGAATTTCATTGAAGGTTGACGAGCTGCAGGGCGCGCTTGTAAAACTGCATGATGCCGAAGATATCATATCCGAGTCGGTCATGATCCGCGACAGCGTTCTTCAGAAGATGTGCGAACTGCGCGTCGCCTGCGACGAAGCGGAAACGTGCACGGCTAAATCATACTGGCCGTTCCCGACGTACGCGGACATTCTTTTCAGCGTAAGATGATTTAATTACAGGAGATTTAACATGTGTTCGATTTTAGGTTATTGCGGAGATATTTGCGATAAAGAGGCATTTGAAAAGGGCTTTGCCGAGACCAAGTCGCGCGGTCCGGACGACACGCGCGTGATATACACAAAAAAGGGAGTACTCGGCTTTCACAGACTTTCAATAATGGGGCTTACCCCCTCAGGCATGCAGCCGTTTGAAAAAAACGGCTGCTACGCCGTATGCAACGGGGAATTATACGGCTTCGAAAATGAAAGAAAACGCCTTATCGAAAAGGGATATACCTTTGCGAGCGACAGCGACTGCGAAATCCTTCTCCCGATGTATTTTGAATACGGCATCGACATGTTTTCAAAACTCGACGCGGAATTTGCCTGCGTTATATACGACGGAAGAACGGAAGAGTGGATCGCCGCGCGCGACCCGATAGGAATAAGACCGCTTTACTACGGAAACGACGGCAACGGAAATATGGTTTTTGCTAGCGAAGCAAAAAACCTCGTCGGAATTTGTGAGAAAATCATGCCTTTCCCGCCGGGACACTACTTTAAAGACGGAAAATTCACGTGCTACTGCGATATTTCGAAGGCAAAAGAGGTATGTTCCGACGACGTAGAGACGGCGTGCGGAAAAATACGCGAAAAACTGGTTGCAGGCGTCGAAAAACGGCTTGTAGCCGACGCAAAAGTGGGATTTCTTCTTTCAGGAGGCCTTGATTCCTCGCTTGTCTGCGCGATAGCCGCAAAAAAGAGCAAAGAACCCATAAAAACGTTTGCAATAGGCATGAGCGAGGACGCGATAGATCTTAAATACGCGCGTCAGGTTGCGGACTTCATAGGCGCCGACCATACGGAAGTATATATGACGCCCGACGAAGTTATTTCGTCGCTCGAAAAGGTAATTCACCTGCTCGGAACGTACGATATAACGACGATACGCGCAAGCATGGGAATGTACCTCGTATGTAAGGCAATACATGAGAAAACCGACATACGCGTGCTTCTTACCGGCGAAATATCGGACGAACTTTTCGGATATAAGTACACTGATTTTGCGCCGTCTGCGGAGGAATTCCAGAAGGAAGCCGAAAAACGCGTGCACGAACTGCATATGTACGACGTACTCCGCGCGGACAGATGCATTTCGGTAAACTCGCTTGAAGCAAGAGTGCCTTTCGGGGACCTTGATTTTGTAAAATACGTCATGAGCCTTGATCCGAAAATCAAGATGAACGTCTATAACATGGGCAAATACCTGCTCAGACACGCGTTCGAGGGACTCTCGTATCTGCCCGACAGCATACTCTGGCGTGAAAAAGCGGCGTTTTCCGACGCAGTCGGCCACTCCATGGTCGATTACTTAAAGGAATACGCACAAGAAAAATATACCGACGAAGAATTCAATAAGCTTAAAACCAAATACGAGCATGCGCAGCCGTTTACAAAGGAATCGCTTCTGTACCGCGAAATATTCGAGAAATATTATCCCGGACAGTCGGAAATGATAGTTGATTTCTGGATGCCCAACAAAAACTGGGAGGGCTGCAACGTCAACGACCCGTCTGCCCGCGTTCTTTCAAACTACGGCAACAGCGGAAAATAAATTACGAAGGGATAGATGGCAATTATGACAAAGGGAAAGCTTATTTACGAGGGAAAAGCAAAAAAAGTTTACGAAACGGACGATAATGAGCTTGTGATAGTTTCCTACAAGGACGACGCGACGGCTTTCGACGGTCTGAAAAAGGGAACTATTGCGGGAAAAGGCGTTATCAACAATAAAATGAGCAATATTCTCATGACGCACCTTGAAAAATGCGGAATTCCGACCCATTTCGTAGAGGAACTGAGCGACCGCGACACGCTGGTAAAGAGGGTAAAAATAGTACCGCTCGAGGTTATTGTCAGAAACGTGTCGGCGGGCTCCTTTTCGAAAAAATACGGGGTGCCGGAGGGCATACCTTTCGAAGAACCCACAATAGAGTTTTCGTATAAAAACGACGAGCTTCACGACCCGCTTTTAAACGAATATCACGCAATAGCCCTGAAGCTCGCTGAAAAAGACGAGATAGAAACGATAAAGGAATACTCGTTTAAAATTAACGCTGAACTTAAAAAGCTCTGGAAGACGCACGGAATAACCCTTGTCGATTTCAAACTCGAATTCGGAAGACTTCCGGACGGCAAAATCGTTCTCGCGGACGAGATAAGCCCCGACACGTGCAGGCTCTGGGACAGCAAGACGAGCAAAAAGCTCGATAAAGACAGATTCCGCCGCGACCTCGGCGGTGTTGAGGACGCGTATATTGAGATTATGAAGCGCCTTTGCGAATAAGAAAACTGAAAAAAGTAAAATCGGGGTGTCAGAATGGATAAAATACTTGTTTTGGATTTCGGAGGACAGTACAATCAGCTTATTGCAAGAAGAGTCAGAGCGGAACACGTTTTTGCGGAAATAAAACCCTATAACCGCATTTCTGCCGACGAAGCGAAAGAATATAAGGGCATTATCTTTACGGGAGGCCCGAACAGCGTCTATGACGCGCTTTCGCCGCATATCGACGGAAAAATGCTGGAACTCGGCATTCCCGTACTCGGAATCTGCTACGGACATCAGCTTATGGCGTTCACGAAGGGCGGAAAAATAGGGCCTGCCGAAGGCGGAAGCGAATACGGAAAAACAGAGATTTTCGCCTGCGACAACGTGCTTTTCGGAAACGTTCCGCCGAAAAGCGTTTGCTGGATGAGCCATACCGACTGCGTAAAAGAGCTTCCCGCGGGATTTTCGGTTATAGCGCATACCGATAAATGTGCGTGCGCCGCGATGTGCGACGAAAAGAACAAGCTGTACGGCGTGCAGTTCCACCCCGAAGTAACGCACACCGAATACGGAAAACAGATACTGAGAAACTTCATTTTCGATATCTGCGATTGCTCTGCGGACTGGAAAATGGAAGATTTCATAAAGGATTCCGTCGAAAAGTATAAAAAGGAACTTGCAGGGAAAAAGGTGCTGCTCGCGCTTTCGGGCGGCGTGGATTCCTCCGTTGCGGCGGTTTTGCTGCATAAGGCGGTCGGAAACAACCTTTCGTGCGTATTCGTCGACCACGGACTTTTGAGAAAAGACGAGGGCGACTACGTCGAAAGCACGCTCGGAAAAGAACTCGGCCTAAACGTCATAAGAGTCAACGCAAAAGACAGATTTTTAGGAAAACTCGGCGGCGTAACCGAGCCGGAGCAGAAGAGAAAAATAATAGGAGAGGAATTCATCCGCGTTTTTGAGGATGAGGCGAAAAAACTCGGCAAAACCGATATTCTCGCGCAGGGAACGATATACCCCGACGTGATAGAAAGCGGAAAAGGGGACTCCGCCACGATAAAGAGCCATCACAACGTCGGCGGACTGCCGTCGGTCATGGCGTTTGAGGGCATTGCGGAGCCGTTAAGGACTTTATTCAAGGATGAAGTGCGGGAGGTCGGCGAAAAGCTCGGAATACCGCATGACCTCGTGTGGAGACAGCCGTTCCCGGGACCCGGGCTTGCGGTGCGTGTAATAGGCGAGATAACCGAAGAAAAACTTGATATTCTTCGCGAAGCGGACGCGATTTTCCGCGAAGAACTCGATAAATGCAGAAATGATTCACCGTGTTCGCAGTATTTTGCGGTGCTCACCGACACGCGTTCCGTCGGAGTAATGGGAGACGCGCGTACATACGGTTATACCGTGGCTCTCAGAGCCGTAACGACTGACGACTTTATGACTGCCGAATGGGCAAGACTCCCGTTTGAACTGCTCGAAAAGGCGAGCGGAAGAATTACGAATGAAGTAAAAGGTATAACGAGAGTCGTTTACGACGTTACTTCAAAGCCCCCCGCAACAGTAGAGTGGGAATGATTTTCGCAAAGCGAAAATCAACTATTAACTATTAACCAATTCTTTCGATTTTTGGAAAAACTTCGTTTTAAGCCGTTTTTACGGCGGGAAAAGGAGCAGACTATGACAAAGTACATTTTCGTAACCGGCGGCGTCGTTTCGGGACTCGGAAAAGGAATAACCGCCGCATCGCTCGGAAGACTCTTGAAATCGCGCGGACTTAAAGTCGCCGCGCAAAAGCTCGACCCCTACATAAACGTCGACCCCGGAACAATGAGCCCCTATCAGCACGGCGAGGTCTACGTTACCGAAGACGGCGCGGAGACCGACCTTGACCTCGGCCATTACGAGCGCTTCATCGACGAGGATCTGAACAAGTATTCAAATCTGACGACGGGAAAAGTGTACTGGAACGTGCTGAACAAGGAGCGCAGAGGCGAGTATCTCGGCTCCACGGTGCAGGTAATCCCGCACATCACGAACGAAATAAAGAATTTTGTATATAACGTCGGAAAACATTCCGACGCCGACGTCGTTATAACGGAAATCGGCGGCACGATAGGCGACATTGAGTCTCAGCCGTTCATAGAGGCGGCAAGACAGATTTCACTGGAAGTAGGACGCGAAAACAGCCTTTTTATCCACGTTACCCTCGTTCCTTATCTTCACGCGTCGGAAGAACACAAGACCAAACCCACCCAGCACTCCGTAAAGGAGCTTCAGGGAATGGGAATAAACCCGAACATAATCATTCTGCGCTGCGACGAGCCGCTTGACAAGTCGATTTTCGACAAAATATCGCTTTTCTGCAACGTAAAGACCGACTGCGTTATCGAAAACATCACGCTGCCGAACCTGTACGAAGCGCCGCTTATGCTTGAAAAATCGAACTTTTCCGCCGTCGTCTGCCGTGAACTTGGATTAAATACAAAAGAGCCCGACCTTGACGACTGGAAGGATATGGTATCGAGAATAAAAGCAAGGCCTTACACCGTTCACATCGGGCTTGTCGGCAAATACGTCGGTCTTCACGACGCATACCTGTCCGTCGCTGAGGCGCTGCGCCACGCGGGATATTACCACAACACGCATATAAAAATTCATTGGATAGATTCTGAGAAAATAACGTCGGAAAACGCTTCGGAAATACTTTCGGGACTTGACGGAATTATCGTTCCCGGCGGATTCGGAAGCCGCGGAATCGAAGGTATGATAAACGCCGTAAAATATGCGCGCGAAAACGGACTTCCGTTCTTCGGAATCTGCCTCGGAATGCAGGTCGCCCTTATAGAATACGCAAGAAACGTCGCGGGAATTTCCGACGCGAACTCCGGCGAATTCGACGAACAGTGCAAAAACAAGGTCATCGACTTTATGCCCGGACAGAGCGAGGACGTCGACAAGGGAGGCACGCTCAGACTCGGCGCATACCCCTGCGAAATCGCACCGGGCTCTGCCATGGAGAAATTCTACGGCGCAAAGAGCATTTCCGAACGGCACCGCCACCGCTATGAATTCAACAACGATTACAGAGATATTTTGAAGTCCTGCGGACTGACGCTCAGCGGCATATCGCCCGACGGTCTGCTTATAGAAACTGTTGAACTGACCGACCGCCCGTTTTACGTCGGCGTACAGTACCATCCCGAATTCAAATCGCGTCCGAACAAGCCGCACCCGCTCTTCAAGGGATTCGTCGGCGCTGCGTTTGAACGCTCGGGAGAGGGCGCAAAATGAGCATACATGAAGAATGCGGCGTTTTCGGAATTGTATCGGAAAAACCCGTAAACGCTGCCGAAATGGCATATTACGGACTGTTTGCCTTACAGCACAGGGGGCAGGAAAGCTGCGGAATTGTCGTAAACGACGACGGAGTCTTCGTGTCGCACAAGGATTTAGGACTTGTAAACGACGTTTTCACAAAGGAAATTCTGTCAAAATTCCCCAAAGGAATCATGACCGTCGCGCACACGAGATACGCGACGACCGGCAACGCTAACCGCAACAACTGCCAGCCTATAGAAGTCAACCATCAGAAAGGCAAAATGGCGATTGCGCACAACGGAAACCTCTCAAACGCCGCGGTTTTAAGGACCGAGCTTGAACTTTCCGGCGCGATATTTCACACTTCAAGCGACACCGAGATTATCGCATACCTTGTAACAAAGGAACGGCTGAAAACGGATTGCATAGAAGACGCGGTGTGCAGCGCCGTAAAAAAACTTGAGGGCGCGTACTCCCTTATTATAATGTCGGCGCAAAAGCTTATTTGCGTCCGCGACCCCAACGGCTTCAGACCGCTTTGCTACGGCAGAAGGCCGGACGGCACATACGTCGTTGCGTCCGAAAGCTGCGCGCTCGGCGCTGTCGGTGCGGAATTCATAAGGGACGTCGAGCCGGGAGAAATACTGATTTTCGGCAAGGACGGAATAGAATCCCGAAAAGAAAAAAGCGAAGGCCGAAAAAAGAGATGCTGCATTTTTGAATACATCTATTTTGCAAGACCCGATTCTGTAATCGACGGAATATCGGTTCACGATTCGAGAATAAGGGCGGGACGCGTGCTTGCGGAAATTCACAAGGTCGACGCAGACATAGTAATCGGCGTGCCCGATTCGGGACTTGACGCCGCGCTCGGATACAGCAGGGAATCGGGAATCCCGTACGGAATAGGACTTATAAAGAACAAATACATAGGAAGAACGTTTATTGCGCCCGACAACCGCAACGATATGGTAAAAATCAAGCTTTCGGCAATAAAATCGGTTGTTGAAAACAAAAGAGTCGTGCTTATCGACGATTCGATAGTCCGCGGTACTACGAGCGGACGGATAGTGGGGCTTCTTCGCGAGGCGGGCGCAAAGGAAGTTCACATGCGCGTGTCCGCTCCGCCGTTTTTGTTTCCGTGTTATTACGGAACCGATATAGATTCCAAAGAAAATCTTATCGCGTGCCACCATACGGTATCCGAAATATCGGAAATGATAGGTGCCGATTCACTTGGCTTCCTGCCGGTGGAAAGACTTTGCGACCTTACGGGAAGCAACGACATATGTACCGCCTGCTTTGACGGAAATTACCCGACGGAAGTCCCGTTTGATACCCGCAAAGACCGCTTTGAACGCAGACTTTCGGAAATCGGAAAGTGAGAATAAGAAATGATAGAAAAGCCCGATAAAAAAATAATTCTGGAAGACGGACAGGAATTTTACGGATATTCCTTCGGAGATAACTCCGAAAAAGTGCTCGAAATCGTTTTCAATACCTCCATGGCGGGCTATCA
>JAGDBE010000076.1 GCA_017959195.1 Clostridia bacterium
ATGCCGTTCTCCATGGAAGCGGAGCAGTCGGTTCTCGGGGCGATTATCATTGACCCCGAAATTCTGCGCGAGGTTGCGGCCTCCCTTCGTGCGGACGACTTTTATCTCGAACAGCACGTGCGCATTTATGAGGCGATGCGCGATATTTTCGTGCGCTCGGACGTGCATCTCGACGCGGTAACCCTGCTTGAAGAGCTTACCAAAAACGGCACCTACGACGAGGCGGGCGGAAAAAGCTACATTACCCTGCTTGCAAAGACGGTTCCCTCGGTTTCAAACATAAACGATTATGTTAAAATAATCAAGGACAAGGCGGTTCTGCGCCGTCTTATCGAAGCGTCGGAAAAGATTGCCGAGCTTTCCTACGGCGAAAAAGGCGAAACGTCCGATATTCTCGACCGCTCTGAGCAGCTTATTTTCGACATTGCCGAGAAGAACGAGAACAAGAATTTCTCACACATCCGCGACGTTATCATAGAAAATTACGCACATCTTGACGAACTGCGCAAGAACGGAGAGGCCGTGCTCGGCACGCCCACCTATTTTTCGGGTATCGACAAGCTTCTTGTGGGTATGGGAAAAGGCGATTTCGTGCTTATCGGCGCACGCCCCGGCATGGGAAAAACGAGTTTTGCCATGAACATTGCGACAAACGTCGCTCTCAAAACCAAAAAGACGGTTGCGATTTTCTCGCTTGAAATGTCGTGCGAGCAGCTTGTTACGAGAATGCTTTCATCCGAAGCGCTTATTGACAGCTACAAGCTGCGCAAGGGCGATCTCAGTATTGACGACTGGGAAAAGCTCGCCAAAGCCGCAAGCGTGCTTTCTGACGCCGATATACTCATCGACAACACGTCGGGTATTACCGTTGCGGGAATGAAGACAAAACTCAGGCGCGTTAAAAATCTCGGGCTTGTCGTAATAGACTACCTACAGCTCATGCAGTCCGACAGACGCGTCGAAAACAGGGTAAACGAGATTGGCGACATCACGAGAGCCTTAAAGCTTCTCGCAAAGGAACTCGGCGTTCCGGTAATCGCCTGTGCGCAGTTATCGAGAGGTCCCGAAAACAGAACCGACAAAACGCCTATGCTTTCCGACCTCAGGGACTCCGGAAACATCGAGCAGGACGCCGACATCGTTATGCTCCTTTACAGAAAAGACTATTATGAAACAGACAATCCCGACATGCAGAGCACCGCTCAGTGCATTATTGCGAAAAACCGCCACGGCTCAACCGGCAAGGTAACGCTCGGCTGGTCGGGACAGTTCACCAAATTCATCACCATGGACGAAGAGCACTGATTCTGCCTTCAAAAAAGAAAATGTCCGATATTATTTTTGAAAAAATCAAACAGGCAAACGAAAAATATTCTTTATTCCCCGAGCGCGCAAAAATACTTGTCGCCCTTTCGGGCGGCGCGGACAGCGTAACGCTGCTGCTTGCGCTCAAGGAATATTTCCCGGAGCTCGAACTTTTCGCCTGCCACGTAAACCATATGCTGAGAGCAGAGGAAGCCGACAGGGACAGCCTTTTTGCAAAAGAACTGTGCGGAAGACTCGGAATCCCGATAGAAATCCTGAAAACAGACGTCGCAAAGGCGGCAAAGGAAAAATCCCTCTCAACCGAGCTTTGCGCACGCGAAATAAGATACGGATTTTTTGAAAAAGTGTGCAAAAAATACGGAATTACCCTTGTCGCGACGGCTCATACCGCAAGCGACTGCGCCGAAACCGTGCTTTTCAACCTCGCAAGAGGAAGCACTCTTCCGGGACTTTGCGGAATCCCCCCGAAACGAAATCTGTGCGACGGCATTGAAATAATAAGACCGCTTATTTTCGTGTCGCGTGATGAAATCGAGGAATACTTAAACGAAAGAAACGAAAAATACGTAACCGACTCCACAAACCTCTCAGACGGCTACACCCGCAATTTTGTGCGTCATAACGTCGTTCCTTTGATGAAAAAGGTCAACCCGTCGTTTGAAAACACGATTAAAAATACATGCGTTTCTCTGAGGAGCGCGTACGATTTCATTGATAAATACGCAAAGGATAATCTCACCGACGACGTAGAGCGCTTAAAAGACTTCGATGACTGTATATTAAATCAGATTATTGTAAAACTATACAAAAAGAGCACGAATTCCTCATTAATCGAAAACGTGCACGTCGAAAAAATAGCGTCCGCCGTAAAAGACGGAAACCTTTCAAAACAGACTTGCGAAATATGCCTTCCCGGCAAAATTTCCGCGTTTGTATCGGGCGGAAAACTGTATTTTGATAAAACCGTCCGCGATAAGGAAAAACCCGCTCCGTATTGCGAAAAACTGAGCTGCGGAATTAATTTTACCGAAAATAAACGCTTCGCCGTCGTTCTTTCCGACGGAAAAAACGTTGTTTCCGACGCGGAACTTGTGAAGGCGCTTGAAAATTATAAACTTTTCGACAGCGCGGACCTGAATTTGCAAAAAATCGACGCAGGCGCACTCATTATGCGCTCACGCCTTCCCGGCGACAGCATAAGAACGTGCAAAATGACAAAAAGACTCAAAAGCCTTTTGTCTGAAAAAGAATTTACGCAGGATTTGAGAGACTCGCTTCCGCTGATTTGCGCAGAAGACGGGATTATTTACGTTCCCGGCGTTTGCGTGCGCGACGGATATAAAGGAAAATCCGAACCCTGCCTTAACATAAGGGTCTATTCCCTTTCAACCTTGTAACACCATTTTGAACAGGAGATTATTTGATGAAAAACAATGCAAAAACCATTCTCTTTTACGTAGTGCTTATCGCTCTGTTTATTTTCTCCTCCTACTTCCTTCTCGGACAGAAAAAAGAAGAGGAGAAAAAATACAGTGAAATAGTCGACCTTTTCACAAACGAAAAAGTCGAAAGCTTTACCGTTACGGCGGACGACGTTCTGGTAATTCAGACAAAAGACGAAAAGAACGAAGACGGAACGGTTGTAAATAAGGGCTCCGAAATAGTATTCAAACTCAGAAGCATATCCTTGTTTGAGCAGGACCTCAAGGAACTGATAACAGAACAGCACGAAAACGGCGTAATCTCGTCATTCGACTACGAGCCGCCCAAGGAAACGCCGTTCTGGATGAGCTGGATTCCGTTCCTCGTAATGATCGTGTTCTTCGGCCTTCTCTGGTTCTTTGCAATGAACTCCGCAATGGGCGGCAAAGGCGGAAAAATCAACTCTTTCGGAAAATCAAGGGCTAAGATGAGCCACGAAAGCAAGAAGAAAGTGATGTTTACCGACGTTGCGGGCGCCGAAGAGGAAAAAGAGGAACTCAAAGAGGTTGTCGATTTCCTTAAAAGCCCGAGAAAATTTGTCGAACTCGGCGCAAAAATACCGAGAGGCGTGCTGCTTGTAGGCCCTCCCGGCACAGGTAAAACCCTGCTTGCAAAGGCGGTTGCCGGAGAAGCAAACGTGCCCTTCTTCTCGATTTCGGGCTCCGATTTTGTGGAAATGTACGTCGGCGTCGGCGCGTCGCGCGTAAGAGACCTTTTCGATACCGCAAAAAAGATGGCTCCCGCCATAGTGTTCATAGATGAAATCGACGCCGTCGGCAGACATAGAGGCGCAGGCCTCGGCGGCGGACACGACGAGCGCGAACAGACGCTTAATCAGCTGCTCGTCGAGATGGACGGCTTTGCCGAAAACGACGGCATTATCGTTATTGCCGCGACAAACCGCCCCGACATACTCGACCCCGCGCTATTACGCCCCGGAAGATTCGACAGGCAGGTTACCGTAAACTATCCCGACATCAAGGGCAGAGAGGAAATACTCAAAGTTCACGCGCGCAACAAACCGCTCGAA
>JAGDBE010000010.1 GCA_017959195.1 Clostridia bacterium
AAAGCGCGGCGCTTCGCCGCTCCTCCTCTCCCCGAAAAATGCTCTCTTCGCTGCGCTTTTTCGGGGCGTTTTTTGCCTGGGAAAAGGCGTGTTACCCTTTTAGAAATACTTCAATCGAATCAATCAGCTTTTTGTTAAACACAACGAAATGAAGCGGATCCGAAACTGTTCTGTTTATGGAAATCCATTTATCTCTATTGACTGTGAATGAGATATTCGGAAATTCTTCCTTGCTGATTTCGTAAATTACGGCGTTATCGGAGTCGGTTTTTACAAAAGCGTCATACTCCTTTTCATTATCCTTACCGTAAAACTTAATCAGCGGAATTGCTCTTGAAAGCATATAATCACGCTTTTTGAAAAAGTATTCAAGATAATTTCTGTTTGTCGTCATAACGAATGACGAAGCATCCTGATTTGACGCTATGCATTCTCCTTGCATCGCCGCAACGCCCGAGGTACACAATATCTGAGGAAAGTCCGACGAAAGAGGCTCATCAAAATAAAACGAACTCACCATACCCGTCATATAAAGCGGCAGCCAAACCTCCAGGCCCATAAGCATTTCGTCAACAGGTCTGTTGATATTGTGTATGAGCGTGAGCCGTATTCCTTTTGCTATCAGCATTTTGACTGCGGATTGAAGCTTTGATTTCTGACTTCCGTCGACCTCGTTCATACCCATATCCGAGTGAATAAAAACGGACTTTTTTGAAGATGAAAGAATGGTTTGTCTGAAAAAGTCCGCCTCCGCCGCTTTCATTCCCGAAATACCCGAATACAGCTTTGTTTTGTTGAGCGTTTTGGGAATTGACGGAATATGTTTTGATGAATTCTGCTCATCGGAAAAAACAACCGTTTTATTTAAGGACGTAAGGAAGCTTTCAACGATTTCGCTTGTCGGCTTCTGCTCGTTTAAAAGATAATCGGAAACAGCCTTTTTTATATATTCTTCGTCGCGGTATTGTTCGGCATTACCTCCGAGCAGGGAAACAAGCTGCACTCTGTCGTCAGGACTGTTGAACCGTTTTGAAACAAATCTGCCTACGTCAGAACTGAACTCGTTGAGATTGGACGGATTTCTGTCACCGTTCTTTATCTTTGAAATGAATGAGGGATCATAATTCATAAAGCTCGAAAGGTCTGACATGTTGATTCTCAGCTCGGTGATCAGCGAACGGAAATTCTCAGAAAAAATCTCGATACTGTCATTGTTTTTACGCGTCGCATTTGTCAGTCGGGCCAGTATTTCGTCCTCGGTGACGTCTATTCCTTTTTTCTTTGCCAGCTGATAAAGTCCCCTTGAAAGCGCAGTTAACTGCTCACTGCCTTCACGCGGGATTCTTTTCCCGTTTTTGTATTTGCTTATCTGCGCAACAGACAGACCCGACGCTGAAGCGAGCTCTTTTGAGGCGCAACCTATAAGGTCAATATAGCTTGTGAGAATTTCGTAAAAAGACATTTTTATTCCCTGCCGTTTTTTAAGAATTATAACGCCCGTGTCCTATATAATTATATCATAGTTGCCATTTGTGTCAATGACAATGTGGCAACTTTTATTGTTGGGCTTATCATAAATGTAGTAATATTGAATTATGATAATAGAAATTCTAAAAGGAGGATTACCAATGAAAAAAGTATTGGCTGTTATCTTAACTGCCGTTACACTTCTCACTTTGATTCCTGTTGCAGCGTTTGCGGCAAACAACGGTCCGGCAAATGTTGAGTGGGCGTTTATCAGCGTTTACTATGCAGGCAAAGACGAGCCGGATGAGCAAGCGTACGGTCACGTTTACAGCGAGAAGAAAGCTTTCAATGACGCCGTCCCCGGCGTCACCTACGACAAGGCGACAAACACGCTTACTCTTGACAACTACAAGAATAAA
>JAGDBE010000077.1 GCA_017959195.1 Clostridia bacterium
AAAAACCGCCCTTTCGGGCGGTTTTTTATGTAATTTTTTATTTTTCCGATAAATATAATGTTACGGTGATATTTTTGAAAAAAGAAACCCGTACGCATATGACGAAACTGAACGCAAACGCCTCGGCGGCGTAAAATAAAAGCCCCCTGCCAAACAGGCAGGGGTATTTTTATTTATGTTAGAAATTCCTTCCTCCGGAGGAGTAGCTGCCGCCGGAAGATGAGGAGCCGCTGCTATACGACGAGCCGCCGCCCGAGCTTGACGAGCGTTCGCTCTCCTTTGCCGTTCTGGTTACCGTCGAATACAGATATTTTATCCTCTGCGAGCGCAGCGAAAAGCTGCCCGGCACGAGGTATTCCGTCGCCGACGTTTCCGGATTTATCACCATCTTCTTTTTTAGTCCCGAAACGACGACGAGCGAGATTATAAAGCCCGCGATAAGTCCGATAACCGCGTACTCTATCTTTTTGCCCGTACTCATTTTCAGTCTGCCGTGCTTATATGCAAACTCAAGGTTTTGCAGATATTTTTCCATGGCGGGCTGCATATTGTCGTAGAGCATATCGTCGACAATCGTCGTATTTATTTCCGTCTTCTCAAGTTTTTTCGCCGCATTTCCGAACGGAACGGTTATCCATGAGAGAATATTGTTTTCATCGGATATAAACAGTATCGCGCCGTCTTTTGCGTAGCCGTTATAGTAGTAAAAATCCCATGCGTACTCATAAAAACTGAGGCCGTGTCTGCTTGTATCGGTGAAAAACACGAAATCAAAGCCGCTTTTCCCGATTATTTCCTCTATTTTTTCGGAAAGCTCCGCCGTTTCCTTACTTGTGAAGAGGTCGGCGTTATCGACTATACGTTTTTTGGACAAATCCGCTTTTTCGGCGTATTCTCTGTCGTATCTCTGGATTTCAAAGAGCGAAACGTCCTCCGGGTACCATTCGGGCAGGTTATTTATATCCTCGAACAGTTTTGCGGTGAATTCGACCTGTTTTCTGAACGCCTCGTAGTAGTTTCCGCTTCTGAAATCGCTGTCGACGAGTTCGTCTATATCGTAGCAGACGCTGCTTGTAAAGATTTTTTCGCAGTCGTTTATGGAAGTCGTTCTCCAGCCGCGGTTGCCCTCTTCGAGCGAGAGGAAGAAGCACACCGCGCTGTAATTTTCGCCGGTGCCGTAGCCGTTATAGTACAAAAAGTCTGCGGAATACAGTTCCTGAGACAGTCCGTGGGTGCTTTTATCGGTGAAGAGCACGTAGCCGAAGCCGTATTTATCGACGATTTCCTGCACCTTTTGTGAAAGGTATTCCTCTTGTTCGGGCGTAAACACGTCGGCGTCGTCGACGACGCGTTTCGGGTTTTCGGCGTGGAAGTTTTCAAAATTATTTACGTCGTCGGCGTACCAGTAGGGCATGCCGTTTTCCTTATCGGCTTTTCCGTTTGCCTCGGCCTCTTTTTTATCTTCCGCCTTATTTGCCGTCTTTACGCATTCGAACGTCTTTGAGAGATAGTCTAAAAATACGTCGTAATTAGTCTTAATGTCATCCTTCAAAGCGGAGTCTATCGCGTTGAGGATTTCGGTTCTCATATCGGAAGTGATTATTTCGTCGGCCCTGCCGTAGTAATATACCGCGTAAATATGGTTTTTGAGGTCGAAAACGAGGAAAATTCCGCTTTTATCCTCGCCGTAGCCGTAATTGTTATGCTCGTAGTATGCGTCTGCGTGTTCGCGGAGTTCTGTATTTTCGTCAAGCGTATCGAAAATATAAATCGGGAAATCTGTTTTCAGAGATTCGATATGTTCTGATATGAAATCGTCGATATAATCGACGTCTTCATCGGAAATCACGCCCACGAAGTCGTTTATTCTGTAAATGGAGCCGTCGTATTCCTGCGCGCTAACGCATATTGTAAGGAGCAGAAACGCGGATATCACAACCGTTAAAATCTTTTTCATTTTCCGCACCCCCTTACAGAATATGTATAAGCGAGAGCACCGACCAGATGACGCCCGCGCCGCACAGGGTTATAGCAAGGTAATACAGAAGTTTTTTGAATTTGCTTATCGGGAGTTCGCCCACGACTTTGCCTGTCTGTCCGTTTATAGCAAATCTGTAATTTTTGCCCATATATTTTAAGTTCAGCAGGTAAACGGGGAGAAGAACGTATTTTACCGTGGAATCGGTGAGCTTTAAGTTTTTGCTCTTAAGCGTAAGGGAGTCAAAGCCGGTAACGGAGTTTCTGAAAACGGCTTCGGCGGATTCGTTCATACGGGTTTCCGCCCTCGGAATGCTCATTCCGGGGTCCTCGTCGAATCTGTCGGCGAAAAAGCCCGAGAGGTAGGCGGGATTGAAGTCGACGAGCTCGGAATAGTCATACGGCTCGACTGCGTCCATGAGGTCGTTGTCCATTTTTACGCTTGCGTCGACGGGAATTTTGGAAAATTTCATTTTTCCGTCGTTTTCGATTATATAGTGCTTCGTCTCGGTGGAATTATAGCTTGAATCGGAGTAAAACCGCGTTTTTGAGCCGTTGAAGAACATCTGACCGTCTATTTGCGAGTCAAACAGCCAGAACGGAACGTAGATTCCCTTTATTTTGCTCATTTTCTGCGTCGTAATGAAGTTCGACGGCAGCAGCGGCTTGTTTTTGAAGTAGTTTTTAACCGAATCTTCAAGCGTTTTTTCGCTTATTTTGAACGGGATTACGGCGTTCGGCTTGAGACCGCCCGTAAGTCTGTCGGAAAGTATTATTTCGTTGTCGCAGTACGGGCAATGGGTTGCCGCAAGGGTTTCATCGGCCTCTATCGCCGCTCCGCACGAGCGGCAGATATATATGGAAGTATTTTCGAGCACTTCCTTTTCGTTTTCGAATTTCTTTGTGTAGTCGCCCCAGTCAAAGCCCTCGCTTTCAACTTCCGAGCGCTCGAGAACCTGCAGCGCTTCGGGTTCGTACGTGTTTCCGCAGGAAGAGCAGGTGAGTTTGCCGTCAACGCCGTAAACAAGCGGGCTTGCGCATGACGGACATTTATAGCTTATTATATCGTTTGAATTCATAAGCACCCTCCGAAAATTGTTTCTGCTTAATTATAACATATTGCCCGGAAATTTTCAATAAAATGAAAAACAGAGTT
Source organism: Clostridia bacterium (assembly GCA_017959195.1). Classification (GTDB taxonomy): domain Bacteria; phylum Bacillota; class Clostridia; order Oscillospirales; family CAG-382; genus UMGS882. The sequence goes on from JAGDBE010000077.1 coordinate 3,134, forward strand.
GAATCCGGCGCATTCAGTCTTTACGGAACGGTTTCGGAAGGCCCATACGACGATTTAAGCGTATAAAATTAACTTTGAAAGCAAAATTTGATTTTTTAATATTAAA
>JAGDBE010000078.1 GCA_017959195.1 Clostridia bacterium
CGAGCGAGCCCTTCTTGAGCCAGGGCTCTTCAACGAGGTCGGCGTTTGCGTTCGTAACGGTTATAACGATGTCCGCGCCGCGGCAGCCTTCTTCGTTGCTCTTGCATTTAACGAACTTAAAAGGAACGTCGGGGAAGCGTGCGATGAAGTTATCCATTGCCTCTTCCGAAATGTCGCAGAGTCTTACTTCTTTCATGTTTATGGTCTTATTCATGCAGTAAAGCGTGGTGTATCCCATAAGTCCCGTACCGATAATCGTAACAACGTCGGTCTTTGCCGCAAGATACTTTGCCATAACCGCCGGCTGAGCGCCCGTGCGGTAGTCGTTGATGTAGTCGCCGCTTACGAGTGCGCGGAGCACGCCCGTGTGCGAATCGGTAACGAGAATGTTTGCTTTTATGAAAGGAAGGCCGAGCGCCTTGTTGCCTACGTAGCCGCCGACAACTTTGATTCCCGCAACGTCAACCGGTCCTATGTACGCGGGCATCGAGTTGAACCAGCCCTGTACTCCCAAAGGATCCATTGTCGTCGTGATCTTGTTAGGCATTATAACCTTGCCTTCGCCGTACCATCTCCACGTGTCTTCGATGCATTTGATTATGTCGTCGACCGTGAGATATTTTTTGACGGTCTCTTCGCCGATGATTAATGATTTGTATTCCATACCTGTTTCCCCCTGAAAATATATATTTTATTTATAATTATAATTTTACCAAAGTATTATAGCATTTATATTGTCAACTGTCAACTGCTTTTTCGGTTATCGGCAATAAAAATTTTTATACCATTCGGCGAAGTTCCGCAGGCCGTCTTCAAGCTTTGTCGACGGCTTGAAGCCGAAATCCCTTTCGAGCGCCGAGGTGTCGGCATAGGTTACCGGCACGTCGCCCGGCTGCATGGGCACGAGCTTTTTATGGGATTCGAAATCGTAGTTTTCGTCAAGCACCTTTGCCTTCACGAGCTCTTTTTGCAGTATATTAACGAAATCGAGCAGGTTTTCCGGATTGCTGTTTCCGATATTGTAAACGGCGTACGGCGGTACGGGAAGCCCGTCGGCTCCCGTCTTTTTTTCGGGCGCGCCCGACATTACCCTCATTATTCCCTCGGTTATGTCGTCGATATACGTGAAATCCCTCTTGCAGTTGCCGTAATTGAATATCTCTATGTTTTCGCCCTTTATCAGCTTCTTTGTAAACGAGAAGTACGCCATATCCGGTCTTCCCGCGGGTCCGTAAACGGTAAAGAAGCGCAGTCCCGTCGTTGGAATGTCAAAAAGCTTCGCATAGGCGTGCGCCATGAGCTCGTTGCTCTTTTTGGTCGCGGCGTAAAGCGAGACGGGGTTATCGGTCTTGTCGTCGGTGCTGTACGGAATCTTCTCGTTCGCTCCGTAAACGGATGACGACGACGCGAAAACGAGGTGTTCTACGCCTTTTCCGTCTTTATATGAATTTCTGCACGCTTCCAGAATGTTATAAAAACCCGTTACGTTCGACTGTATGTACGCGTCGGGGTTTTCAATCGAATACCGCACTCCCGCCTGAGCCGCGAGGTTTACGACCACGTCGGGCTTATATTTTGCGAACAGTCCGTCAACCGTTTCTTTATCGGAAATATCGCCTTTTATGGCAATATATTCGCTTCCGCTCTTGCTTTGCGCCTTTTTTTTATTTTCGGCGAGCCGCCACTCTTTGAGTTTTACGTCGTAATAGTCGTTTATATTGTCAATTCCGATTATTCTTACGTTTTCCGCTTTATCGAGAAGCTTTGAAACGAGTCCGCTTCCGATAAAGCCGGCGTCCCCCGTTACGAGAACGGTCTTTCCGTTAAGACAGATATTTGTCATTGCTTCCTCTTAATCCCGCTTGAAAAGGTCTCTCGTATATAATTTTTTCTTTACGTCATCGAGGCATTCTTCATAGCGGTTGGCTATAATCGCGTCCGACTTCTTCTTGAATTTTTCGAGGTCGTTTATTACTTTGCATCCGTAAAATTCGCTTCCCGACGGCAGCATCGGCTCGTATATTATGATTTTCGCGCCTTTTGCGGAAAGCCGCTTCATCACGCCCTGAATCGAGCTGTTGCGGAAGTTGTCGGAGTTGCTCTTCATGGTGAGTCTGAAAACTCCCACGGTCGCGTCTTTCGCGTCCTTTTTTCCGCAGTTCTTTTTCGCCTTTTCCAGCGCCTTGTCGGCAATATATTCCTTTCTGGTGCGGTTCGCTTCAACTATCGCGGTTATCATATTCTGCGGAACGTCCGAAAAGTTTGCGAGCAGCTGCTTTGTGTCCTTCGGCAGGCAGTAGCCGCCGTAGCCGAACGACGGGTTATTGTAATGGGCGCCTATTCTCGGGTCGAGGCAGACGCCTTTTATTATTTCCATGGTGTCAAGTCCGCTCATCTCGGCGTAGGTGTCGAGCTCGTTGAAATAGCAGACTCTCAGCGCAAGATACGTGTTTGAAAACAGTTTTACCGCTTCGGCTTCGGTTGAGCCCATAAACAGCGTTTCAAAGTCCTTTTTCAGCGCGCCTTCTCTGAGGAGGGACGCGAAAATCTCCGCCTTTTTAAGCGTTTTTGCGTCTTTAGTCGGAACGCCGACGATTATTCTGCTCGGATATAGGTTGTCGTACAGAGCCTTGCTCTCGCGTAAAAATTCCGGGCTTGAAATTATGTTTTTCGTCTTGTATTTTTTGCTCGCTTTTTTGGTAAATCCCACGGGAACAGTGCTTTTTATGACGATAATCGCGTCCGGATTCACTTCCAGCACAAGCTCTATTACGCTTTCAACCGCGCTGCAGTCGAAAAAGTTCTTTTCGCTGTCATAGTCCGTCGGGGATGCGACGATTACGAAATCCGCGTTTTTATACGCCTTTTTTCCGTCAAGAGTCGCCTTTAAGTCAAGCTTCTTTTCCTCAAAATACTGCTCGATATAATCGTCTTTCAGCGGAGAAATTCCGTTGTTCACCGCTTCCACTTTTTCGGGAATTATGTCAACTATTCTGACGCGGTTGTTTTGCGCGAGCAGAACGGCGTTGGAAAGTCCGACGTATCCTATTCCCGCAACGGCAATATTATATTTTTTCGCTTTTTCCGCGCCGTTTCCGGCGGGTTTTCCGCAAGACGTTTTTTTCATAAAAATTCCTCTTTTTTTCAAAAAATATCGCCTTATAAGTCAAAAATATTCTATCACGATTTGCAAAAAAAGTCAATGAGTTCATTGTTTTTATGCTTTATTAAATTTGACATTTTTATCCTGTGTGTTATAATATAATTGACGAAAAAACAGGGGGTCTGATTTTGATATGAAACGTCTGAATCTGCGTATTTTAACGCTTTTCTGCATAGCTTTCGTCTTATGCGTTCTTTCTGTATCCGCATCGGCGCTTCACTACAAGGTTTACTATGAAGCAAGCGAGCTTCACGAGCTCGAACACATCGAGACCTATGAGGGAATCGGCTATTACGGGGACGAAACTGAGTTTTTCACGGTTCCCGAAATGCCCGCATACACGGACAAACGCTGCTGGATTGCTTATTCCGTGCGCATCGTAAACGACCAGGTGCGCTCAAGCCAGGTTGTCGGCTGGTGCTATCCCGGAGACGCGGTCGAGACGGATCAGGACCTTTATTTAATGCCCGACAACGCGGGCGTCAAAACGCTCGACGTTTATGCCGGATACTACGACGGAGAAACGTGGGTTGACAGGGTTTGCACCCACACTTATGCAAATCAGGGCTCTTACGCTCCAAACAGGCGCTGGGAATTCATATATTTTTACTCGCCGGAAAAAAACGAATACCCGGCGGATTTCCCGCAGGGCACCCCTTTTGAAGAACTTTACTGGGATTTCTGGATAGTTCCGCCGGATAATCACGAGCCGGATACTCAGTCGGGCGCAATACGCGTCGGAAGAATTACCGCCGGCAACGGCTTTGCGCTTAGCGAGCAGGACAAGGAATTTTCGGGACGTTACTGGAGAAACTCCCTTGAATGGGACCCCGGTTTCAACCGCAGCACCGATTTTGAGGGCTACGACCTTCTTTTGGTGCCTGTCTGGCGCGGCGTGCACCCCGAAACCGACGAAAAGAGCGATTACCGCCTCTTCTACGACGACAAGAACCACATTCAGCACGAGCTCGACGTATATTATTCAGCCGATATGGACTTGGATTATTTCATAATCCCGTCTCCCGAAGCCCTCGGTCTTGCAAAAGACAAATACGGCAGGGAATTCGACTACTGGGATCTCTATGAGGCGTACAAGGACGGAAACCGCTACACATACTCGGATTACTGGGGTTCTGATGACTTAATATTCGATGACGCCGGCAAAATTTACGCGATAAGCGGCAATTATTACCTCGTTCCGTCTTACTCGGGCGACATCCCCGACAGCCCCGACGACCCCGAAATTGAAGACTGCGATTGGGGCATCTGGTACAACTGCGGAGATTATTACAATCAGTTTTACGTGTACGCTCTGAAAAACGGAAACTTTATATTTGAGTGCGGCGACTGGGAAGACTCGAGTATGACTACGGTTGAATTATATCTGCCGTCCGACGTCGATCCCGAGGAAATAGACGTTCCCCCCGGAAAGATACTTGCAGGCTGGAACGTATACGGCCCCGTACTGTACGTTGAGGGCGGCGAGGATGAAGAAGAGTACGACGATACCCTTGAAATAGGCGGATATCTCGACTCGTTCCTGCCGGGAGAAAGGCTTGTTTACCAAGGCGGCTTCGACCTTTTCATAGAACCTGTCTGGACGGACGCACCCGACAACGCGCCGGAATGCTCGGCGCTTTCCGGAATAATAAGCGGAAATGACCTCGGCTATGAAATTACGGCTCAGGCTTCGGGATATGCGGTTATTATCGCCGCACGCTACACTTCCGAAGGCAGACTCGACGGAACCGAGATTCTGACAGTTCTTCTTGATAAAGGCAAAAACTCCGTAAAAGACGCGTTCCCCGACTTCATCAAAAACGGCGCGTCATATAAGATTTTCGCAATGAAAGGCCTTACTTTCTCGCCGCTTTGCGACTCCTGGAACGGATAACCTGATTTTTTAAAAATGCCCCGTCGGATTTTCCCGACGGGGCGGTTTTTTGCTGTTTTTTCTCCGTTACTTTCTCTCAGTTACTTTCTCTCACCTGAGAGAAAGTAAATAAAAACGCTCCCTTGGTACTTTTCTTACACAAGAAAAGTACCAAAAGAGTGCGGGCTTTCCCGCGGAAAGCCCGGGAAAGACAATAAAAAAGGTTTCAGCTCTCTTTCGTTGCTTTCTCTCCCCCGGGAGGGAGAAAGCAACCAAAACTCGCTATATAATTGACAAACAGATACATTATGTGTATAATATATACTTGTAATAGTATGATTAAATTTTAGTTTTTTAAAGGGGTTTTTACATAATGAGAGTGTTATGGTCCGTAAACTGCTTTAATCCTCAAATATCCGGACTTTTCGGGATTCCGTCCCAACATGCGATTTCCTGGGTGGAAGCGATGAGTGAAAAGCTCAGGGAAGACAATGAGATAACGCTCGCAATCTGTGCGCCCGGCGGAAAAGACAAGGATTTCAAAAAAGCGGAGTACGGCGGAATAACTTATTATCTTTTACCGTGCGACTGTTTCAAAAACAACCGCTGGGACGGGATTTTAGACGATTTCCGTCCCGACGTCATTCACGCATACGGCTCGGAAATGCCTCACAACTATCTGCTTGCGAAAAACTGCGGCGATATTCCGCTTCTGGTTTCGCTTCAGGGCATTCTCACGCAGTATCAGCGCCACTACTACGGCGGAATCGACGTTTCGGAAATAATAAGGTACACAACGATCAGGGATATACTGAAAAGAGACGGAGTGCTTGCGGGAAGAAAATCGTTCAGGCGCATGGCGGAGCACGAAAGGAAGCTGCTCTCCCTTGCGAAGTTTGCCGAGGGGCGCTCGACGTGGGACAAAGTCTCGGCACTCGACATAAATCCCGGTCTTCAGTATTTTTACTGCCCGAGAATGATACGTCTGCCGTTCTACAACAAAATCTGGTCGGTGGAAAAGATAAAAAGGCACAGCATTTTCGTACATCAGGGCAACTACCCCATAAAAGGGCTTCATTTTGTGCTTGAAGCGCTCAAAAAGCTCAAACAAAAGTACCCCGACGCAATGCTTTACGTTGCGGGAAACGATATTTTCACCCCGAAAAGCTTCAAAAACAAGCTTTTCCCGTCGGGCTACGTCAAATACTTAAACACCCTCATAGACAAATACGGTTTGCGTGAAAACATCACGTTTACCGGCTTTCTTGACGCGGAAAAGCTCTCGTCGTTCTTGCTTGAAATGAACGCGGTCGTGATTCCGTCGTCGATAGAAAACGCGCCGAACTCGCTTGCGGAAGCGATGCTTGAAGGCGTTCCCTGCGTCGCAAGCTTTGTCGGCGGAAACATGGACATGTTAAAGCACGGCGAAGAGGGCTTTCTCTACTGCTACAACGAGCCGAACATGCTTGCCGAGTACCTTACGCGCATATTCGAATCCGACGGGCTCGCGTCTTTCTTCTCTGACAAAGCGAGAAGCGCGTCGCTTCTGCGGCACGACAGAGAAAAGCTCAAAAGCACCCTTGTCGGCATTTACAAGTCGGTTATCGACAGTTCCCGCGGAGCTTCAAAAAGCGAAGAAGCAAAAGTTTTATAAAGCAGGAGAAGTTATATGACCAGAAAAAACAAAGTTCTCCTTACGTCTCTTGCGTCGGTTTCAAATCAGATAGTAACAATCATCAGCGGATTTATAATTCCGAGGCTTTTTCTCACCCATTACGGCTCGGAGGTTAACGGTCTCGTATCCTCTATCGTGCAGTTTCTGGGCTTCATCACGCTTGCGGAATGCGGCGTCGGAACGGTTGTCGGCTCGTCTCTCTACAAGCCGCTTGCCGAAAAAAACAACGTTGAGATAAGCAAAATCGTCATTTCCTCCGAAAGATTTTTCAGAAAACTTTCGGTACTGCTTTTCACGTACACCGCGGCGCTGTTCTTCTTATACCCGACGTTCACGAAGGGCTCGTTTGACTTCTTCTTTACCGCGTCGCTCATTCTCGTGATTTCGATAAGCTCGTTTGCGCAGTACTTTATCGGAATGACGTACAGGATTCTGCTCAATTCCGACCAGCTCGGCTTTATAAGCCTTTTCATGCAGGTTGCGGCGATAATCTTAAACACCGGAATATGCGCAGTCCTCATTCATTTTGATTTTCCCGTCCACGCAGTAAAGCTTACGTCTTCGGTTATATTCTTATTCCATCCGATAATTCTCACGCGTATCGCAAAGAAGCTCTATCCGATTGACAGAACCGTCGTGCTTACCGAAGAGCCGATAAAGCAGAAGTGGAACGGAGTTGCGCAGCACGTCGCGTCAGTTATCCTAAACAACACCGACGTCGTTGTTCTTACGCTTTTCTCGACGCTTAAAAACGTTTCGATTTACGCCGTTTACAACCTTGTCGCGAACGGTATGAAAAACCTCATCTACTCGCTGACTCTCGGCACGCAGGCGCTTTTCGGAAATCTGCTTGCAAAAGAGACTCACGAAAGGGTTTACAGGGTATTCTGCACGTTTGAGTGGATTATGCACACAATAACCGTCCTTGCTTTCGGAGTGACGGCGATTCTCATAGTGCCGTTCGTTTCGGTTTATACGCGCGGAGTTACCGACGTTCAGTACATTCAGCCGGTATTTGCGCTCCTCATCACCGCGGCCCAGGGGCTTTTCTGCATAAGGCTTCCTTACAGCGTAATGGTGGTTGCGGCGGGGCACTACAAGCAAACCCAGCTCGGCGCGTTCATTGAGTCGGTCATAAACATAGCGGTTTCGGTTGCGCTTGTCATCAATTTCGGGCTTGTGGGCGTTGCAATCGGAACGATTGCGGCAATCACGTTCAGAACGTTTCATTTCGCACTGTACATAAACAAACACATCTTAAACAAAAGCAGTTTCGGCTTTTTCAAGCACCTTTTCGTCGACGCGCTCACGACGGCCTGCTTTTTCCTTTCAACGGCGTGGATTACCAAAGCGCCCTCAAATTACGCGGAACTCTTTGTTCTTGCGCTTGAAGTCGGCGTGATCTGCCTTGGCTCGTGCGCCGTCATCAACCTCGTATTTTACAGAAAAACCGTGCTCGACGCGCTGTCGTTCTTAAAATCGAGAAAAAAAGCCGCCGTTTAAGGCGTTTATCATAAAAAAACAGTACTTTTGGGAGAAAAAATGAAGATACTATTTGTTTTTGCCGACGATTTCCCCCTTTACGGGGCGTGTACAAACATATTGAATCATCTTTTGGAAACCGGTATTCTGCAGTCAAAAGCGGAAAAAATCGGGGTTCTCTCGGCAAAATTCTCTTTTGACGAAAAAGATTTCGAGACAATCGACAACACCGACGTTTACCGCACTTTCGTGTGGGAAGTTTTCCCGCTCAAAGCCCAGGCGGCCAAACTGTCCCATTTCTTTAATTTTCTGCGCGGCGCGGCGGTCAAAACTTTTTCGCTTCTCAAAAGCAGGCTTTCTCCCGATTCATACATAAAGCAGTCTTTCTGCGGCTGTATTTACAAAAAACTCAAAAAAATTAAGGCCGGAGACTTTGACATAATCGTCGCCATGAGCGGCGACTTCAACATCGCCGAGGCGGTGAGAAAATACTGCGAAAAGCACCCCGGTCCGAAATTCGCGCTGTATCAGGTCGACCCGTGCTCAAACAACGAGTCCATGCCGGTATCAACGAAAAAGGCGCGCCTTGCAACCGAGGCAAAGGTGTTTGCGTCATCAGACATAATCTTTACGACGCCGCTTATTTACGACTATCTTATCGAAAATTACCCGTCTTGCGCGGAAAAAACAACGGCGCTCGAGTTCCCGAACGTCGTGCGCCCCGCCTTTTTGCCGTCAGCCGAAAAGGAAATCGATTTTATCTTCACGGGAAGCCTGTACGGCGGCATAAGGGACCCGAAATACACGCTGCGCCTTATTGAAAGCGTGCTGGAAAACGAAAAATCGAAGTTTTACCTTGTGGGCGTGTCCCCGAAAGATATCGGATTTGAATACAATACCGAAAAAATAATCTGCACCGGCAAAAAGAGCATGAAAGAGACGGCGAAAACGGTGTCGAAAAGCCGAATGCTTGTAAATATCGGCAACAAGATGAAAAATCAGGTCCCGAGCAAGCTTTTCGACTACGTTTCGACGGGAAAGCCGATTATAAACGTCTGCAAGAATCCCGACTGCTTTTCCAAGGAATATCTCAAAAAATATCCGCTTGCAATCAACGTTGACGAAGACGACGCGCTGTTTGAAAAGCAGGTCGCTTCCTTAAAAGAGTTTATTGAAAAAAACGGGGACAAAAGCATCGGTTTCGACGAGGTCCGCGCTCTGTACGAGGAGTGCACGCCGGAATACTGCGCAAGAAAGCTGCTCGACGGATTTTGTGAAATAATAAAAAAATGAAAATAATAAAATTTATCAAATAAAAGGAGTGTTTTTATGAAAAAAATCAGATTCATTCTTTTTGCGTGTCTTATCCTTTTCGTTTTGACCTTTTCGGCTTTCGCCACGGCGAAAATCACCTATTCCGTGGTAAAAGTTAATAACGACGGCCTTTACAAAATTATGGCGCTTGCGGAAAACGCCGGCGGAAAATACACCGCGTTCAAGTCCGACGTAACCTTCAACCTTTCGATTTTCAGGCCCGCAAACAAAAATACGGGCGCGCTTATCGACGTTGCGGCAAACGTTAACACAAAAGCGCCGATAAAGGTTACAAACTACTATGACGACGTCGACGACGAGACGGTAACCGCGTCCATGCCCCAGAACCCGTTTTGGAACGTAAGCGGAAACACCTGCGAGCTTATCGTGGAACAGGGCCTTATAGGCGGCCATGAAGTAGGCGACGGCCTTATGATGATGGAGATGTACTTCAAATTCGCCGAAGGCAAGTCGGCATCCGACATCACGGCGGAAGACTTTATAGTTGATTACGTCAAATACTCCGACCTGATAACCGGCGAGGAAACCTACCGTCTGGCTACGGGAACGAACACCCTTGACGTGAAGAACGACACCTACGAAACGACGCTTTCGATGTCAGACGCTTCCTGCATGCAGGGCGAAACCTTCGACGTTGTGTTTACGCTCACAAACAACCCCGGAATAAGCGATCTTACGTTTACTTTAACCTATGACGCCGCAAATTTAACGCTTGAAGCGGTTTCGGGCGGCACTCTGTTCTCCGACGCGGAAATTAAGTCCGACGTCAGCCCGTTCGAATTTTCTTCGTTAAACAGCAAAACGTCCGACGGCACCGTTGCCGTATTCACCTTCTCGGCAAACGCGGACTGTCCGCCCGACAGCTATGATATCGGGTTTTCCGACGTTTCCGCAGGCGGACGGCTTTCGGAAAAATATGACGTCGTTTTGCAGGGCTGCATGGTAGAGGTTTCGGCAAATCCGGCGCTTGAATTTGCGTCAACGAGGGCTTCCGCAAGGTCGACGACCTATAAGAAGCGCGCCGCAATAAGATTTATGGCAAAATCCTCGCTGTATAACGAATTCGACGATTTCGGATTCCTTCTTTCAAGAGCGGATACCCTTGAAAACAACGGATTTACCGAACTTACGCACGACGCGAAGGTCGGCGGAACAAACCTTTATATAGAGGCGTTCTGCGTTGACGACAGCCACAACCGCATCTATTCGGAAGACACCGACGGCTCAAGAACATATTCCATGCTCGCGTCGAACATCCCGGCAGACAAGACGGGAGTCGTCTTTGTGGCGCGTCCGTTTGCAACCTTCGGAACCACGACCGTTTACGGCGTTGCAAAGTCCGGCTCGTATGACAGTTTATCGACAACGTAAGTCATAAGAATAAAAAATCACCGCACCGTACAATGTACGGTGCGGTTTTTTTGCGGAAATTTTAATTTTTTCGGTTTAGTTGACTAAACTGAAAAATTATATGAATTTTGAGACCTTTTTTGCAATTATATCGGCAAGAAACAGCTTTGCCGCGTCGGGAAGGATATACGGAAAGACGCACGCGGCAAGTCCCTGCCGGAAGGAAAAGGAGTTTCCGCTTTTTGCCGAAACGTACGAGAACACGAGCGTTCCGAACAGGTAGCAAAGCAAAAGTCCCGAAAAAAGCAGCGCGTTTTTGCCCGCGTTTGTCCTGCAAAACCGGGCAAAAATGAGGTAAATTACGCCGATTAGGATAAATCCTGCAATATATCCGCCCGTAAGGCCGAACAGCACGCCGAAACCTGCCGAAAAGCCGGCAAACACGGGAAGCCCCGCGGCGCCGAGCGCGATATACAGGAGAATTGCGAGCGTTCCGCGCTTTCCGCCGAGGATTTTAAGCGCGCAGAACACGCCGAAAGTCTGCATGGTAAACGGAACGGGAAAGGGAACGCATATCCATGCGCAGACAGCGATAACCGCGGCAAAAAGCGCGGTTATCGCTGTCTTTTTTATTATTTCCGTGTTTGTTTTAAGGTTTTTTCCGCTCTTTTTCAAAACTTCACTTCGTAGTTATAAAGCGTCGGCAGGCCCTCGCGGTAGAGGTGGGAATCGGACGACAGCGTCAGCACCTTGGGCACCGAAATGCCGTCGGAATCCTTGAAATTTATCACCGTAACGCCGGTATGTCCTATATCGAAATGGGTACAGAACGCGGGATACGGGATATCGAGCACGCAGGAAAGGAACGCGAGTCCGAAGCCCTGGTGCGCGAACAGCGCTATCCTCTTTTCGTTCGGGTTTTGTGCCTTATACTTTCCGGAATAACGTATATGCTCGTAGCCGAGTGCTTTGAAAAAGGCGTCGGATTCGTCGTAAACCCTTTTTATGCCCTTTTCGTAGTTTTTCTCTTTAAGCGCCGGGTGGTCGTACCACTTATCGCCGAGCTCGCGGATTTCGGGGCTGTTAAAGAGGTTTACCATCTTTTTATTGTAAAACAGCCAGGTAAGTCCGCTTCCGTCGTCCTTTTCGGTGGTCAGTTCCGCCCAGGTATGGCTTTCGTTTGCGAAATCGAGTTTTTCGGTTATATCTTTATTTATCAGCTCACAGAGCGGTTTTGCCGTCTGAACGGCCCTGTTCGACGTGGACGTGTATATTTCGTCTATGCCGTAAAGCGCGAGCCGTTTCGCAACCGCCTCCGCCTGGCGCATGCCAAGCGGAGTCAGTGAATCCGGCACGTATATCGGGTCTCCGTGTCTGACAAGAAAAAACAGCATATATTATTCCTCCGGTTTTTGCCTTTTGCTTTTATTTTTTAATTTTTTCGCAGAAACGCGTGATTACTGCCGCGGTCTCGGCTCTGGTGCACTCTCCGTCCGGCACAAGCGTCTTTTCCGTGCGTCCGGTGATGAGTTCTTCCGCGTTTGCCCAGCGAAGCGCCGCGAGCGCCCACGGGCTTATGAACTTATAGTCGTCATAAGACGAGATATCCTTTGTCTTATCGACGTTATAGCCCTTAATCTTTGCGTATCTGTAAAGTACTGTCGCGAACTGCTCTCTGGTCAGCGGGTCGTCCGGACCGAAGAAGTTGTTTTCGTATCCGACCACAACGCCTTTTTCTCTTGCCCATGCGACCGCTTTTGCGTACCAGCATTCCTCGTTGTCGTCGTCAACGTCTTTGAATCCCGATTTCGTCTTTATTTCCGGCTCGCCCTCCATGCGGTAGAGCACGGTTACGAACATCGCGCGGCTTATTGCCTCTTCGGGCTCGAAGGTATCCTCCGACGTGCCGTTCATTATGCCGTTTTCCACAACGTAATCGATATATTCGCAGTACCATTCGCCCTGAACTACGTCCTTGAATTTTTCAGACGGACGGACGGTATCGGTTTCTTCGGCTTTTACGAATTCCGCTTTAATCTTCACCTTCGACGAAGGCATCGTGAAGCTATACGTTCCGTCTTCGCCGGGCGTTGTTTCAACGGGATTTCCGTTTTCGTCGGTAACAATAACGTCTTTTGCCTTACAACCCTCTGCGGGAACCGTTGTAACCGTTACGGTCTCGCCCTTCACG
>JAGDBE010000079.1 GCA_017959195.1 Clostridia bacterium
AAAAAAAGCAGACGCAAAAGCGTCTGCTTTTTGTTTTTTGTAAATTAAACCACACCGTGAGCGAGCATTGCGTTTGCAACCTTTAAGAAGCCCGCGATGTTTGCGCCCGCAACGAGATTTCCGGGCATGCCGTATTCGGAAGCCGCCGAGGAAGCGTTGTGATAGATGTTGACCATGATGTCTTTGAGTTTTGCGTCAACCTCTTCAAACGTCCAGGAGTATCTCATGGAATTCTGGCTCATTTCGAGGGCGCTCGTTGCAACGCCGCCTGCGTTTGCGGCCTTTGCGGGGCCGAACAGAACGCCTGCGCTCTGGAACGCCGAGATGGCTTCGGGAGTGGAGGGCATGTTCGCGCCTTCGCATACGGCTTTCACGCCGTTTGCAACGAGAGCTTTCGCACTGTTTTCGTCAATTTCGTTCTGCGTAGCGCAGGGAAGTGCGATGTCGCATTTTATGGTCCATATTCCGCTGCATCCCTCGTGATATTCAGCTTCGGGATGGTAAACGAGATATTCCTTTATTCTCTTGCGCTCAACTTCCTTTATCTTCTTTACGCAGTCAAGGTCGATGCCGTTCTTATCGTAAACGTAGCCGTTGGAGTCGGACATTGCGACAACCTTCGCACCGAGAGTCGTTGCCTTTTCAACGGCGTAAATCGCAACGTTGCCCGAGCCTGAAACGACAACCGTCTTTCCGTCAAACGAAAGTCCGTTGTCCTTCAGCATTTCTTCGGTGAAGTAGCACAGACCGTAGCCGGTCGCTTCCTTGCGTGCAAGGCTTCCGCCGTAGGGGATGCCTTTTCCGGTGAGAACGCCCGTAAATTCGTCGCGCAGTCTCTTGTACTGACCGAACATGTAGCCGATTTCTCTTGCACCCACGCCGATATCTCCTGCGGGAACGTCAGTGTCCGCACCTATGTATTTGGAGAGTTCCGTCATAAAGCTCTGGCAGAATCTCATAACCTCCATGTCGCTCTTGCCCTTGGGGTCGAAATCGCTTCCGCCCTTGCCGCCGCCTATGGGAAGACCTGTGAGGGAGTTCTTGAATATCTGTTCAAAACCGAGGAACTTGATAATGCCCTCGTAAACCGACGGATGAAAACGCAGACCGCCTTTGTAGGGACCGATTGCGCTGTTGAACTGAATACGGAAGCCTCTGTTGACTCTGACGTTTCCTTTGTCGTCAACCCACGGAACGCGGAATTTGATAATTCTTTCGGGCTCCACGATGCTTTCGATAACGCCGTTTTTAACGAATTCGGGGTGTTTTTCGATAACGGGTTCCAGACTTTCGAGAACCTCTCTTACCGCCTGATGAAACTCTTTTTCGCCGGCGTTTCTCGCTTCAACCCTTTCCATAAGCTCGTTCAGAAATGCGCTCTTAAAACTCATATTTATTCCTCCTTGTACGGTTTTGAGCAAACCGATTTTCTTAATTTTTTCAAATTATAACATAGTAAAAAAGCGATGTCAATATAAAAAACAAATATTTTTTTAAAAAACTTGCAAAAATCAATGATTTTTTTGATTTTTTTAATGAAAAACGACAAATTTTGCATATTTTGACATCAAAATATTCATTTTTGCATAAAATCTGCAAATTTTCGCCGTATTTTTGCCGAAAAAGGGAAAAAATTTTGAAAAAAACCTTGCGCCGGGTTCACTTTTGTGCTATAATCAATTCATTATAGAATAAATGAAAGGATTTATGATTATGGCTTCTTCACAAATTATTATGCTTGTTGCGATAGTGGCATACCTTCTTATGATGCTTGTAATAGGCTATATTTATTCAAAGAAAAATAAGGATTCAAGCGACTTCTACCTCGGCGGAAGAAAACTTTCTCCGCTCGTTGCGGCAATGAGCGCGGAAGCGTCGGATATGAGCTCATGGCTTCTTATGGGACTTCCGGGCATTGCGCTTGCCGGAAGCATCGCGGAAGCTTCGTGGACGGCGATAGGACTTGCGATGGGAACATATCTGAACTGGCTTATCGTTGCAAAACGCATAAGAGTTTATACGTCGAAATGCGGAGCAATAACGATACCGGAATTCTTCCATAAAAGATATAACGATAACTCGAAAATCCTGCGTACTGTAGCGGCGCTTGCGATTATTATATTCTTCATTCCGTATACCGCGTCGGGCTTTTCCGCGTGCGGAAAACTGTTCTCAACACTCTTCGGCGCAGATTACGTAACGACGATGATTATTTCGGCAGTGGTAATAGTCGCATATACGACGATGGGCGGATTCCTCGCGGCGTCCACCACCGACCTTATCCAGAGTGTGGTAATGACGTTTGCACTCGTTTTCGTGCTGATATTCGGTATAAGCAAAGCCGGCGGCATGGGTGCCGTTGTCGAAAACGCAAAATCGCTTGAAGGATACTTCACCCTCTTCAAGCAGAACGTCGGCGGCGTAATAAGCCCGTACGGCGGACTTACAATCGCGTCAACGCTCGCATGGGGACTCGGCTACTTCGGAATGCCGCATATCCTGCTCAGATTCATGGCAATAAACGACGAACATAAAGTAAAGACTTCGAGAAGAGTCGCATCCGTCTGGGTTGTAATCGCAATGGCGGTAGCAATTCTTATAGGCGTTGTGGGCTTCAGCCTCGAAAAGAACGGAACGGTTGCGGGCCTTGTGGATAAAGAAAGAATAATTATTCTTCTTGCAAACGTAATAAGCGAATACGGCGTTCTCTTTGCGATAATCGGCGGCGTGGTTCTTTCGGGAATACTCGCGTCGACCATGTCGACGGCAGACTCGCAGCTTCTCACGGCAGCGTCGGGAATATCGGAAGATATCGCCAAAGGCGTCTTCGGAATAAAGCTTTCGAGTAAAAAGTCGATGATAATCGCAAGATGCACGGTTATACTTATTTCGATAATCGCCATAATACTTGCCCTCAACGAAAACTCATCCGTATTCAGAATAGTATCGTTCGCATGGGCGGGCTTCGGCGCGTCGTTCGGACCGGTAATACTCCTTGCGCTGTTCTGGAAACGCTCCAATAAATACGGCGCGATTGCCGGTATGATTGCGGGCGCGGTAATGATATTCGTTTGGAAATTCGTAATTGCAAAACTCGGCGGACTGTTCGCAATTTACGAACTTCTCCCGGCGTTTGTCATAGGACTTGTCGTAAACGTTATAGTCAGCCTGCTTACCAAAGCTCCCGAAAAGGAAGTTACCGACGTGTATGACGAAGTAAACGCGGAAATGGCAAAATAATACGTAAAAAAATCAATCGGCGGAGCAATGCTCCGCCGATTTTTTTATTTTCATTTTCCGTAAATTATCCGCTCAAGCTCTTCTGCCGTGCCCGCCTTATTTTCGGGAACATACCCTTCAAAACTCTCTTCTCCGCCGAATCCCCACGTAACGCCGACGCAGTGTAAACCCGAATTTTCGGCGGTCAACACGTCGACCGAGGAATCCCCGACGAATAAAACCGACTCTTTTTGCACTCCGAGTGAGGCAAGAGCTTTGTCAACGC
>JAGDBE010000080.1 GCA_017959195.1 Clostridia bacterium
CGGAAGCAGTTCGCCGTATCCCGTGCCGTTCATGATTTCAGCCGAAACGAGGTTGGAAAACGCGCTTCTCGCCCATTCGGGACACTCCGAAAAGTCGGAAAAACCGAGCTGCACGTCATCATTTTCGGGAAGATTCAAAATCCTGTCGACGATTACGGCGCATTCCGCTCTGGTTATGGGCTCGCCGCTCTTGAAAACCGTCTTTCCGTCTTCGTTGTAGCCGGTTACAATGCCCTTACTTCTTGCGTATTCGGCGTAGCTCTTTATATTTACGGGAATATCCCCGTCGTCGTCAAAGCCCGTCTTATTCACGAATTTAATTTCCGGCTCGTACCCTGCAGTAATAAGCGAAATTGCGAGAAAATCGCCTCTCGTTACCGTTTCGTCGGGGTAAAAATTGTATTCTCCCGTATCCCCGTCGACCTTTGCGTTCATGAGCCCGACTGATACCGTTTTCTGAACGGAATTGCTCGCCCAGTGCTCCTTCATGTCGTCAATTTCCTCGTCAAGCACGGATTTTGACACCGTTATATTGATTTTTGAGCTTTTTCCCCTGTTTCCGTAGCAATCGACCGCCGAGTATTCAAAACTGTCCTTTCCGGTGTAGCCGGAAGCGGGAACATATCGGAAATATCCGCTTGCGTCGCCCGAAAGGCTGAGATATCCGTGTTCGGGATATGAAACCACCTCAAACGTCATCTCGTCGTACTCGGGGTCTGACGCGGGCAGAAATTTATAGACGGAGGTTGCCTCAAACGTCGAAATTTCTTTTTCGCGGCAGACGGGCGCGAGATTTACGTTTTCAAGCACGTTTATCACGACCTGCGCCGCCGTCTTTGCGTTTTCGCCGGTGCCGAATACGTAAAACGCCGCCTGTCCTACGGTGTTTTCTTTCGGCATGAATTCAAGCTTATCCATATCCTTTCTCGGGATAACCTGATTTTCCGAGACGTTTTTGCCCGAAAGCGTCAAAACCCCCGCGCTTTCGTCGGGAAGCGACGCGATTTCGATTTCTCCCGCCTTTTCGCGGAACAGTTCGTCAAAATCGCTCTTTGAAAAAGATATTCTGCTGTTTGCAACGCCGCATTTTTTAATGCTTATTTCCTTTTCAAGCTTGCCGTATGCGGGGCTGAGCGCGTTCTGATAAGCGGAGCACGCGATTCCGAGCAAAAGCCCGCAGAGCACGCATGCAATTACTTTTATAATTGTACTTTTCATTTCCGTCTTCCTTTCTTTATAAAGAAACGTATATTTTTCGCTTCACGGATATTGTTTCCGAAAATGCTTTGATTATACGGAAAACGGTTTTTAAAAAGCGGATTTTAATTTTTTTCCGAAAAGTCTTGACAAAACTTTATATGTATGTTATTATATCGGTGTTCCACAAATTACGGGGGGTTAGCTCAGCTGGGAGAGCATCTGCCCTACAAGCAGAGGGTCATAGGTTCGAGCCCTATACCCCCCACCAAAAAATCAGCAACTGCGGTTGCTAATTTTTTTATCCAAGCCGCCGAAGGAGCTTTGTATGTAATCGGCGCGCAAGCGCCGTATGGCATCACGGCGTAGCCGTGTATGATATAAACGTATGGCATCACGGCGTAGCCGTGTATGATATAAACGTATGGCATCACGGC
>JAGDBE010000081.1 GCA_017959195.1 Clostridia bacterium
AATGGCACGTGAATAAGTCACTTCTTTTTCTTTCCGAAGCGGTTCTCGGTTCCGTTTAACAGGCGCTTGATGTTGTCGCGGTGCCTCAGGATCACGAGCCCGATCGCTATAACGACGAGAATGAAAAACTCCACGAATACAGGATCGGAAAACGGCGCTTCAAACATTAATTTCGTTACTCCCACGCACTATTCCGACGCGCTTTTAAAAGTGCTTGAAAGGTTAAAGGGAAAACTCACAATTCCCGTAATATACAACTGCGGCGGCTACGAAAAGAAAGAGGAAGTAAAGGCGCTTTCGGAATACGTCGACGTATTTCTGCCCGATATAAAGTATTTTTCCCCGGAACTTTCAAAAAAATATTCGAATGCCGCAGATTATTTCAAGGTCGCGTCAGACGCTCTTTACGAGATGTACAAATGCAAGGGGTATGCGGAGTACGACGGGGAAGGGCACATTAAAAAAGGCGTTCTTACAAGGCATCTCGTGCTTCCGGGTGCATATAGGGACAGTATTAAGATACTTGATTATATAGCGGAAAACTACGACGCAAAGAGATTTGCGCTCAGCATTATGAGCCAGTATTTTCCGACAGAAAACTGCAAGAAATATCCCGAGTTATGCAGGAGAATTACGACCCTCGAATATATGAAGGTCGTGGAGCATGCGAGAAGCAAAGGTTTTGAGAACGTATATATTCAGGAAAAGTCGAGCGCCGACGAAAAATACGTTCCCGATTTTGATTACTGAAAAACGGAGGAAAAAAATGAATCTTACCGAAAAAACCGTGGAGAAAAAGTATATTTTCAAGGGAAAAATAATAAATCTGCGCACCGATACGGCGCTGCTTCCGAACGGAAAGACGGCGCAGAGGGAAATTATTGAGCACAGAGGCGGAGTGTGCGTGCTTCCGCTTGACGAAAAGAAAAACGTCATATTCGTCCGTCAGTTCAGATACGCTTATATGAAAGAGCTTCTGGAAATTCCCGCGGGAAAAAGGGACACCGAATATGAGGATCCGCTTGAATGCGGAAAGCGCGAGCTGCTGGAAGAGACGGGAATTACCGCGAAAGAGTATATATTTCTCGGAGAACTCTATCCGTCGCCGGGATACACCGACGAAGTGATATATACTTATCTTGCAAGAGGTCTTTCGTACGGCGAAAGCCGCCCCGACGAGGACGAATTTCTGAGTTTTGAAAAGATACCTTTTGAAAAGGCGTACGAAATGGTCTTAAACGGCGAAATAAAAGACGCGAAAACGCTTTCGGCGATACTGAAAGCGCACGCGCTGCTCGAAAAAGAAAATGAGAGGGAAGCAAAATGACGGTGCAGGAAAAGATTTCGGCTGCCGAAAAAAAACTTATTTCAGGCGGCATTTTTGAAAAAATAGACGAAATTGCCTACGAAAATCAGAAAAAAGTGATGGCGGCGTTTAAGAAACATCAGGTTTCGGAAAACTGCTTTGTTTCAAGCACCGGCTACGGCTACGACGACAAGGGCAGGGAGACGCTCGACAAGGTTTACGCCGACGTATTCGAGTGTGAAAAGGCGTTTGTAAGGCACAACATAACAAGCGGCACGCAGACTCTGTGCATCGGGCTTTTCGGGCTTTTAAGAACGGGGGACACGCTCTTTTCGGTTACGGGAAAGCCGTACGACACGCTTGAAGAGGTTATCGGCATAAGAGGAGAAAAGGGAAACGGCTCGCTTTCCGATTTCGGCATAAAATATGCGGAACTGCAGATGAAAGACGGAAAAATCGACGTCGAGGGCATGAAAGAATACCTGAAAAGCGACAAATCCGTAAAGGTCGTTTTCATACAGCGGTCAAAAGGCTATTCGGTGAGAAGGACGCTCTCGTCTGAGGAAATAGGATATGCCGCAGACGAAGCGCACAAGATAAATCCCGGCATATTCGTCATAGTTGACAACTGCTACGGTGAATTCTGCGAAAAGCACGAGCCGACGTATTACGGCGCCGATCTTGTGATGGGCTCGCTCATTAAAAATCCCGGCGGCGGGATGGCTGAATGCGGCGGCTACATTGCCGGAAAGGCAAGAGCCGTTGAGCTGTGCGGATACCGTCTGACCTGCCCCGGAATAGGACTTGAAGCGGGTGCGACGCTCGGGCAGAACAAAAACATGTTCAAGGGTTTATTTTATGCGCCGCACACTGTTGCGCAAAGTTTGAAAACCGCTTCTCTTGCCGCGGAGGTATTTAAATCGGAAGGCTTTGAAGTCTGTCCCGAGCCCGGCGAGGAAAGGCACTGCATAATACAGACGGTGGCTCTGAAAACAAAGGAAAATCTGCTTGCGTTCTGCAAGGGAATACAGTCGGGTGCGCCCGTAGATTCCCACGTTACGCCCGAGCCGTGGCAGATGCCGGGATACGCGTGTCCCGTAGTAATGGCGGCGGGAGCGTTCACGCAGGGGTCGTCGATTGAGCTTTCAGCAGACGCGCCGTGCATCGAGCCTTTTACGGTCTACATGCAGGGCGGGCTTACCTACGAAAGCGGAAAGATAGGAATTGAGTCTGCGCTTTCGGAAATAATGAAATTGAAATAAAAAAAGAAAAACTGCGGTTTTACCGCAGTTTTTTAATCTTCAAATTTCGATTTATCCCTTATAAGAATTATTTCGCAGTCGGTTGCGTCGTTTTTTAAGGATTTTACCCTTATGCGTCTGCCTTTTATGAGTTCGAGCACGGCGAGGAATGTTGCTACGATTTCGTTACGGCTTTCGGCGTTTTCGAACAGTTTGGAAAACTTACTTTTTCCTTTTTTTGCGAGTTTTTTCATTACGTGGAGGATCTTTTCGTTGACGCTGACGTATCTGCCCGTCTGCAGCAGGCGGTCTATCGCGCCGGTATTCTTTCTCGCCTCCATAAGTTCGATATTCCGCTCGTATATCCTTCTGTACGCCTCGGTTAGAAGCGCAAGATCGTGGTTTAAGGAATATTCCCGTTTTCCGTCGTTTTCGGGAAGCTCCATAGGCCTTTTTTCGAATCTGCCGGAATAGGAAAATTCGAGGTTATGAAGCACCTCCGCCGTCTGTTTCGCCCTTTTATATTCAAGAAGCATATCGACGAGCTCCTGTCTCGGGTCCTCTTTATCGTCTTCCGTCTTCGGAAGCAGCATTCTCGACTTTATGACCATGAGCTGAGACGCCATAACTATAAATTCCGACGCGATTTCGAGGTTGAAAAGCTCCATCTGGTGAATATAGTCCATATACTGCTCGAAAATGAGCGAAATCGGGATATCGTATATATTTACCTTATTTTTTGCGATAAGTCCCAAAAGCAGGTCCAAGGGTCCCTCGTAAATTTCGAGTTTGAACGTGGGGCCGTCATTTTTTTCGGGAGCTGTATTATCTAAGCGTATTTCAAGCGAATTCTGCTCGGGGTAAAGGTTTTCCATTACTCAAAAAAGCGTCCTTTCGTAAAAGATAGCCGTCATTTGATAAACATCTTTGCAACGGGCGTGATGATGAGGTTTGAAAGGTCAAAAAGCGCGTTCATGAGCTGATATCTCAAAAAGACTAAAACGTTATCGAAAACGCCGATATAAAGCAGTATGAACACCGCGATCATAATGTATCTTTCGTATTTGAGATAGTAAAACGCTATTTTTTTCGGAAGAAATACCGACAAAATTCTCGAGCCGTCGAGAGGCGGTATCGGGAGAATGTTGAAAACTGCAAGTCCTGCGTTTGCCGAAATGAAAAACGATATAAAAATCAAAAAATAATTTCCCGGATTGTTATTCGGAACGAAAAAGCTGCTTATACCGAACACAAGCGTACCTATAAACGCGAGTATCACGTTGGAAATCGGGCCCGCAAGCGAGACGAAAACGAGGTCTCTCTTATAATGGTTGAAGTTTCTCGGATTTACGGGCACGGGAGTTGCGTAACCGAAGCCGAAAACGAGCATCATTACGGTTCCTATGGGATTCAAGTGGGAAAGGGGATTTAAAGTCAGTCTTCCCAGGTTTCTCGCAGTGGCGTCGCCGCATCTGTATGCGACGTAGCCGTGCGAAAGCTCGTGAAAGCTGAGCGAGAACATTATTACCACTATGTAAAGCCCTATTTGTATGAATGCTTCGGCGGTAAAGCCGTTTCTGAAAGCGTTAAAAAGCATTTATAAAAAAACCTTCCTTAAAGTCTGTTTTCAGCCGTCGTAAAGTACGCTTAAAAAGCCCTTTTCCTCGAGATTTTCGAAGTTTCTCTGGCGCAAAACCTCGTAAACCGCGATTGCGGCGGAATTTGAGAGGTTGAGACTGCGGAGATTCCCGCGCATGGGGATTCTTACGCATCTGTCGAGGTATTTTTTCAGGATTTCCTCGGGAATTCCCGCCGTTTCCTTGCCGAAAACAAGAAAACAGTCATCGGGATATTGTATTTCGGTATATGCTCTCGGCGCTTTTGTCGAAAAGAAGAAATATTCGCTTCCCTTTGTCTTTTGCAGAAAATCTTCAAAGTTTTCGTAATAATTCACGTCGAGAAAACGCCAGTAATCAAGTCCGGCGCGCTTTAATTTCGCGTCGGTAATTTCAAAGCCGAGCGGCTTTATCAGATGAAGAGACGCGCCCGTCGCCGCGCAGGTCCTCGCAATGTTTCCCGTATTCTGCGGAATCTCGGGTTCGAGAAGTACTATGCCTATTCTGCCCATTTATCAATAACCGAGTGCCTCTCCTATGAGTATGACCTTTATTCTTTCCTTTACGCGCTGGCGCGACATGATGACGGTGTCGGCGCAGATTCTGTTTTCATGCATGCATTCCATGCATTTTCCGCTTTCGGTGCAGGGCGTGCCGCAGGAAAGGCGGATTGCGTTTGCGGGAGCCGCGATTTCCTTTACTCTCGTCTCGGCTTCCTTTATGTCCTTTACTATTTTGTTATAGCCGGCAACGACTATGACGCTTTTGGGACCGTAAATCATTGCGGCTACTCTGTTGCCGTTTCCGTCGACGTTATAGAGCTCGCCCTTTTCGGTTATGGCGTTGGAGCTTGTGATGAACACGTCGGAAGAAAAAGCGGCGGTATAAATGTCCTTTCTCTCCTCGCTTGTAATGCCCGGTCTGTCTCTGTCGAGGAAGTTATACGGACCCTCTTTGAGCATATTCATAACGCCTGATTCGGCAAGCGTCATTGAACCGCCCGCGCATATTGTGTCGCCTTCTGTGAGAAGTTCTCTTATGATTTCCAGAGCGTCTTCGCAGTTATCTGCGCATTCGCAGAACATATTGTTGCGCCGCAGGCTGTTTGCGGTGCGTTCCATTTTAAGTCTTATGACTTCAAATTTGTTCTTGTCCATAATATGCCTCCGTTCACGGTTTTTTTGACGTCTTTATATAATTATACCTTTTACCTTATGAAGTATCAAATAATATTTGTAAATTTTTACAAAAAAGCGGCATACTTTTGGAAACAGTATGCCGCAACATATTTTATTTACAGTACACGGGCGTGTACATCGGTCTTAATACGCTGTCGAGCAGGAAGCATTCGACGTTGTCGTAAAAGCCGAATTTATCCGCGATATTGAGCTCCGTCCTTTCACCGGGGGCGAGCATGCAGGTATAAACGCCTGTCTTTTCGATTCTTCCCGTCGTTTCGTTTACGGACTTAACCAAAACCGTGAAGGTCTTTATATCCGCGCTCGTATTTTTAACGGTTATATTGATTTGCCCGTCCGATTTCTTATCGACCGGCGAAATGTAGCCGCCCGCAGTTTTTTCGGATATGAGCGCGTTTATGAGAGCGTCTGCGTCGGCAATTCCGTATCCGAACATATCGTTTCTGTCTTCCCACGGGTCTATGTATCTTTTATTCGCGGTGTCCTTTAAAAGTTCAATAAAGTGCGCGGGGGTGATGTTCTTATCGACGGACTTTGCAAGCGCCGCGATGCCCGCAACGAACGGCGACGCAAATGACGTGCCGGATTTTGACGAATAGTAGCTGTACGATTTGAGATAAGTCGTAATCACGTTCTGACCGGGTGCGATTATCGTTACGAGGTCGTTTGCGCGCGAGTCGTCGGCAGGCGCAAAAGACGTACTTGAAACCTTCTTTAAGTTCGCAACGCTTATTACTCCATCATACGACGCGGGGTAGGCGTAATAGCTTCCGCCGTTGTTTCCCGCCGCGGCGACGACTATCATGTTATTATCAAGTGCGTAGTCTATACAGGCTTTCAAGGTCGGGAGCGTGTTAGGGCTCTTTTCGGGATAGTCCACGCCGAAGCTTATATTAAGCACGCTTGCGCCGTGCGACACCGCAAACTCGACAAGCGCCGGAATGCCGCTCACGCCGAAGGTGCCGGCGTCCGTAACTTTGAGCGGAAGTATCTTTGCGCGGTGTGCGACTCCCGTAACACCCGCTCCGTTGGAAATCGCGGCGATTATGCCGGAAACCGCCGTTCCGTGTCCGTTTTTGTCCTCGACGTCGTTATCTCCGGTTACCGTGCTGAATCCTTCGAGAATATTGTCCTGCAAATCCGGGTGATTTGTTATGATTCCCGAATCTACCACGGCGACGATGACGTCGTTTCCGTAAACGCCGTTATCCCATGCAGAATACACGTTCGAGCAGCTTAAGTTCCACTGAGACGAGTTATACGGCTCAGCCGAATAATCGTATCCGTAAAGAGACAGCAGTACGTCGGGTTCGCTGTATTCCACAAGGCCCAATTCCTCGAGCTTTTCTATGAGTTCCTCATCGTACGTCTTGGAGAGGTTCATTTTATTGCTTATGCCGACAAGCGCGTCGTCATCCGCGGATTTTCTGTTTCCGTCGGAAAGGGTTGCTTTCCTTACGTATTCCTCGGCAAGTGCTTTTGATTTTTCGTCTTTGAATTTGACGATAAAGCCGTCGTATTCGGGAGAAGCGATACACTGAAGGCACAAAACGAGAGATATGAAAAAAACACATAAAACGGACAACAGTATCCGCTTTGTCTTTTCTTTCAACGTATGCACCTCCGTTCATTTTTATTAATTAATGATAACATAATAAAAGTACAAAGTCAAATGGTAAAATTATGAAAGGTTTCTTATCATGGTCTTTTTTCCGCGCCAGCAGTACGCGCGTTCTGAAAATTCCGCCTTACTCATGTTTTCGACGTCTTCGGGCGTAAGATATTCTCTCATATCCTCATAGAAGAAGGAAACCGGCGTTTGCGGGACGTCTTTATTCATGGGGCAGACCTCCTGGCACAAATCGCAGCCCCATCGTATCTTTTTGGACCTTATTTCCGCAAGCTCTTCGTCGGTTACGTTTTTTTGCTGGGTGAGCGAGGAGTGGCAGTAACTCTTTTTGCCCGCGAGAAACTCGCAGGAAGATACGCACTTTCCGCAGCCGAGGCAGTTTTTCCTTTCTTTCGGCTTTTCGCACTCCATTTCAAGCGTTGTAAGCACTGAGCCGATAAAGACGTAGCTTCCGTACTTTTCGTTTATGAGAAGTCCGTTGCGGCCGACAACTCCGAGTCCCGCCGAAATCGCAGCGCCTACCTCGTCGATGGGGGAGGTATCGCAGAAACAGTAAAACTCCCCGTCGGGAAACGCCTTTTTCGCCGTTTCGACGAGGCGGTTTCCGAGTTCTTTCGCAAAGGAGTGATAGTCCTTGCTTACGGCGTAAAGTGATATATTTCTGTCGGGGTGCGGACCCGTATAGTACGGCAGAAGCCACACAACGACGCTTTTTATGCCTTCGGGCATGAGGTGAGGATATACAAGTTTACAGTCGGAAGCGGATATTCTGCCCCTTATCTCTATATTATTGCTGTCAAAGAAATCCTCAAACATTTTGTACATGTTTTTCATACGCCTTTCTTATGTCGGACGAAAAATACAGCGAGCCGAGCGCGGCGACGATTCCGTCCTTACCCGCCCTTGAAAGAGCAAGTTCAACGGCGTCGGAAAAAGAACCGCACGCTTTCGCTTCCGCTCCGAGAGCGCATATTCTCTGCGCGAGAAGCTCCGCGTCGAGAGCGCGGTCGTTTTCGGGGGTTACGGTATAGAAAACGTCCGCGAAAGGTACGATTTTTGCAAACATACCGTCTATATCCTTATCGGCCATGGCGCCGACGATGAAAACCGCTTTTTTTCCTTCGAAAAGAGTTTTCATACTGTCTGCAAACGCCGTAAGTCCGTGCGGATTATGGCCGCCGTCGAGAATGAACACGGGGTTTTTGCCGAGTATTTCGAATCTTCCGCTCCATTTTACTTCGGCAAGGCCGCAAAGCAGCGTTTCTTCGGATATATCATACCCTTTTGCCGCCAGAACGTCGAGCGCTTCGACGGCGGTAACGCAGTTTTTCGGCTGATAAGTGCCTGCGAGCGGGATTTTAATGCCTTTATGCTTTTTATAGTCAAAGGAACTTCCGGAAATATCGGATTTCAGATTTTTTATAAGCGAAAAATCGGGGCAGGTGAGGTTTGCGCCGACTTTTTCACACTTTTTTTCTATTACTTCCCACGCCTCGCCTTCGCTTTCATAAGAAACGACGTCTCCGCCCTTAATTATTCCTGCTTTTGCCGACGCGACGAGCGAGAGGGTAGAGCCGAGCTGTTTTGTGTGGTCGAGGCCTATTGAAGTTATCACCGCGCACTCGGGGGTATCTATTACGTTTGTCGAGTCAAGCTCTCCGCCCATGCCCACTTCGAGCACTACGACGTCGCACTCGTTTTCATAAAAATATTCAAACGCTATGGCGGTAATGACTTCAAACTCCGTCGGGGGATCAGCCATCGAATCGGCATAAGGGCGTATAAAATCCGTCAGCTTTTCAAGATCGGCGTCGGGAATATTTTCCCCGTTTATGCGCATGCGCTCGTTGAAAACGTTTATATACGGCGACGTATAAAGTCCGGTTTTATATCCCGCTTTCTGAAGCACCGACGCGATAAACGCGCAGACGGAGCCTTTGCCGTTGGTCCCCGCGACGTGAACGAATTTCAGTTTCTTTTCGGGGTTGCCTATTTTGGCAAGCAATTCTTTCGTCCTTGAAAGTCCCGGCCTTGAACCGAGCCACTTTATTCTGTGAATGTATTCAAGCGTATTCTGTATGCTCATTTATTTACCTTCTTTTTTCCGAATAATTTAAGGAGTTCTCCGCCTTTCAAAAGCGCGTAAAGAAGAATGATTTCAGCCGCCGTCTGTATGAGATTTAGAAGCGCCCTTTCGACGAAAAGGACGGTAAAGGGGCTGCCGTACAGCCACGAAAGGCAAAGCGTTTTCCAGAAGAACGATGCGATGATTTCGGTTACTATGACCGTAAGTGCGAGCAAAAGCTTATTCGATATGCCGTTCTTTATTCTGCCTTTTGCAAGTATTGCCGCCACACCCGGCAGAACGCCTATGAGTATCGGCGAAAGCGTCATGGGCAGGTACGGCATATATCCGCCTATCAAAAGACATCCGAGAATATCCGCAAGCGCGCCGCACAAAGCGCCCGCAACGGGACCGAAAAATATGCCCGCGAGCATTATCGGCACGTTTCCTATGGTGAGCCGCAGCGTATCGGTGTTGATTATTGCGAACACCCTTGTGAATACGATGCTCAGCGCCGTAAACATGGCGGTGAAGGTTATCGAGCGAACATTGATCTTAAACATAAAAAA
>JAGDBE010000082.1 GCA_017959195.1 Clostridia bacterium
AATGATACGTTTTGAAAAATCACATCGGAGGAATATCAAATGGAAACGGTAATCAGTATTTTATTGATAATTATGGGCGTATTTCTCGTAGTTTCTGTTCTTATGCAGAGCAGTAAAGACCACAGACTTTCGGGAAGTATTGCGGGTGGAGCCGAAACGTTTTTCGGAAAAACGAAAGGCAAGACTCTTGACGCGCTCTTTAACAAACTTACAACCATCATTACGATAGTTTTCGTAATTCTCGTGCTGACGCTTTACGTGCTGCAGCCCAGCCTTGAAAAACTTCTTGAAAACCAGCAGGCTGAACAGACCGAGACGGAACAGCTCGCAGAAGGCGAAGAAACAGCAGAAACGGAAGAAACAAACGAAGCTGAAGAACCCGCCGGTGAAGAAGCAGAGGGCGAGGGCGAAACCGAACCCGAAGCAGGTGCGGAAGAAGACGCCGCAACGGAAGTTAATAACGATGCAGACGGCGAAACTCCCGGTGAAACTTCCGAAGAAGCAGCTGAATAATATTAATTTGCATAAAAAAACAAGCACAAGGTTTTCCTTGTGCTTGTTTTTTATTATGTATTTGTCAGCTCGGAAGTTCAATTCCGTATTTATCGCAGAGAGCGTGAATTTTAGCGGTCGGGTCGAGCATGAGGCCGACGGATTTGTTGATGTTTACGGCTTCAACGTAGTAAGCTATGTATTTTAGCACGTTAACTTCCTTGAACCATGCGCGTTCAAGGGCTTCGGGCGAGTTGTAAACCGAGTTTGTCGCGTAGATTCTGTCGAATTTGCCCGCTTTGTAGTACTCGTCGATAACGTCGAATCCGTTGCAGAACAGACCGAACGTGAAGAATGCGAAAATTCTCTTTGCGCCCATGTCCTTGAGCTTGTCGAGAACGTGGAGGAAGGAGTCGCCGGAGGAGAGGATGTCGTCAACGACGATAATGTCTTTTCCCTTTACGTCGTCGCCTAAGTATTCATGAGCGACTATCGGGTTTTTGCCGTCTTTAACGACTGTGTAATCACGTCTCTTGTAGAACATACTCAGCTGAATGCCGAGCACCGACGAATAGTACATGCCTCTTGCGAGCGCGCCCTCGTCGGGGGAGACGATAACCATATTTTTGATGTTGACGTCGCTTTCGTTTGCCATAAACGCTTTGAACATCTGATATGTCGGCATGAGATTGTCAAGGCCTTCAAGGGGAATTGCGTTTCTTACTCTGTCGTCGTGCGCGTCAAACGTCATAAAGTTTTCAACGCCGAGACTTGCAAGTTCGTGAAGCATAAAAGCGCAGTCGAGGGATTCTCTTGCCGTCCTTCTGTGCTGACGGCTTTCATAAAGCATCGGCATTATAACGGTAATTCTCGACGCCTTTCCGCTTATTGCGGAAATGATTCTCTTAATGTCCTGGTAGTGATCGTCGGGACTCATGGGAACCGTCATTCCGTGCATTGTGTAGGTCTGGCTGTAATTGAAGCAGTCTGCGATGATGAAAACGTCTTTTCCTCTTACGGAATCGTTGATTATGCACTTCGCTTCACCTGTGCCGAACCGCGGGAAGCTTGCCTCGATGATGTAATTCGGCTCTTCCTTGCGCCATTCGCCGATGTATCTCTGAATGCGCTTACACATTTCCTCGGTTCCGCGAGTGCCGATTATGGCAAGCGGACTGAAGGGTACTTCTTTTGACAAATCCTGCATTGTCTAATTCCTCCACATCAAAAAAATCAGTTTGTTTTTACATAATAATTCTATCATTTTTAAACACAACTGTCAATATATAGTATTAAAAGAAATGTTTTTTGTCTATATATACAAATTATAGGGTAAAAATAGCTAAAAATGTTTGAAAGTTGATAAATTGTAAAAAAAGCATATTTTAATAAAAACAGTTGACTTTTGCTGATTAAATCAGTATAATATATAAATAATATAATGCGAAAATATAATGTGAAAGGGAAATATCGATGCAGAACTCAAAACAATTTACGGTTTCGGCGGAAGGACTGCAGAAACTTAAAGACGAACTCGAACATCTCCAGACAAAAAAGCGTAAAGAAGTTGCGGAAGCGATAAAGACCGCAAGAGCGTTCGGCGACCTGTCCGAAAACAGCGAATATGACGAAGCCAAGAACGAACAGGCGGCTGTTGAACAGAGAATAGCCGATATAGAGGAAATGCTCAAGAACATTAAGGTCATAAACGAGCAGGAAATAAAGACGGACACCGCAAGCGTGGGAAATAAAGTCAGAGTTTACGACGAGACCTTTAAAGAAGAGGTTGAATACGTTATCGTCGGCTCAAACGAAACAAACCCCATAGAATTCAAGATTTCCGAAGAATCCCCGATAGGCAGAGCCCTTGTCGGCACCAAGGTCGGTGAAACCGTAAAGGCGGAAACCCCCGGCGGCGAAATCAGCATGAAAATTCTTGAAATTTCCAAATAATCACGCAAATAACGCATTAAGCAGTAAGGATGATAAATTTGTCGGATAATAATCAGAACG